>CAXTRU010000551.1:0-2006 GCA_964246665.1 uncultured Acidobacteriaceae bacterium | reverse complement strand
GGTCCACAGCCCTGTGGGGAGCGACCACGTTCGCAACGCGCTAACTCCAAACTTGCAAGACCGACTGCTGCACTCGGCAGCCCCGTCCTTGGGGCTGCCGCTTCTTTTCCGTCTCGGCAAGCTGCGTAGCATAACCACACTCCCTGCTACCCTTAGCTCACCTCGTCGCAAACACGGGCCGGCTCACACAGCAAGCAACGTGCCACGAAACTTCTTTGCTCGTCAGCAAAACACAAAGTCCGGACCTAAGTCCTTACTGGAGAAGACTTTAGAGCAAAAGTACCCAGGGTAGGGTACCCCCTCAGGCGCACAACACCTTGTCCAGCCGAATCGGCAGCTTGCGTATCCGTACGCCAGTAGCGTGGTAGACCGCGTTTGCAATCGCCGCAGCCAAACCAGTCGTCCCAAGCTCACCGATGCCCTTCACCCCCAGCGGATTCACCAACGTATCTTCCTCGTCCACCATCTCGGTCGTGATATCGCAGATATCCCGGCAAACCGGCACGTGGTACTCCGCCAGGTCCGCGTTGCAGTACCGCGCCAGCAGCGGATCCACCTCTGTGGCCTCATGCAGCGCCGAGCTCAAGCCCCACACCTGCCCACCCTGCAGCTGCGCATACGCCGTCCGCGGGTTCATGATCCGCCCGCCGGCAAACACCCCCACCATCCGTGGCACCCGCACCTCGCCCGTTGCGCGCGATACACGTACCTCCACAAAGTGAGCCCCATGAGCGAACTGCATGCGATCCTTCAGCCGCGCACCGCCCATCATGATGGGCTTACCCCGGTTCACCATCGCCGGCCCAATCACCGGCGGTAAGCCATGCGGTGTATTCGTCGTCCGCTGCACCAACGGCTTCCCACGCCGAACCCGCCGCAGGGCCACCGCCAACGGCTCCGCAGGCCCGCGCAGAGCTACCGTCTCTCCCAAACTCCGCTCCGGCGCCTCCGCCGACACCTGCGGATGCGACGTCCCCGCGGCCTGGGGGTCATGCGTAAACACCGCATGCCCTTCGATCAGGCGAACCAGCTTGGGATCGCACTGGAACAGCGCGCTGCGCTTGTCCTTCACGGCAGCCTTCGCCAGCACATCGCGGATCTCCCCACAACACTTCGCCAGCACATTGCAGATCGTCGCGGTCGAGTTCGAGCCCGCCGACAGCGGGGCCGCCGGCAGCTGCGAGTCCCCGATGCGCACCTCCACATCCCCAAGCGGCAGTCCCAGCAGATCCGCCACGGTCATCACGACCAGCGTACGGATCCCCGTACCAATCTCATGCGTTCCCACCTCCGCCACGGCCCTCGGACGCGCATGCGCTCCCTGGCTGTGCATCGCCAGCGTGATGCGGCAGTGCGCCGGCCCAATCTGCGTCGGGTAAAACGCCGCGGCGAAACCATACCCGACAAAGTCCTCAGCATTTGCCATTGATCGCACAGCGGGATCGCGCTCGTTCCAGCCAAACAAGTCCACGCCGCGCTCCATGCACCGCAACAACGACCGCGACGTGTACGGCCGGTTGGTCGCAAGCTCCACCATGGTGTCGTTGCGCCGCCGCAGTTCCACGGGATCAAGCCCCAGCGCATAGCTGAGCTCATCCATGGCCGACTCCATCGCAAACAGGTACGGCATCTCCGGCGGAGCCCGCATAAAGCCCGGCGCCTGCCGGTCCGCCTCAACGTTGTGCACCAGCGTACGCACGTTGGGGATGCCATACAGCCGCGACGTGGAGTCTGACCCAGCTGTGGCGAACTTTTCTGTCCTGCTGGTCAACTCCCAGCTCTCATGGTCCAACGCCAACAGCTTCCCATTGGCGTCAGCACCCAGCCGGATATGATGGCGCGTCTCGGCGCGGAAGGTTCGCAACGAGAAAGCCTGCCGCCGGTCCGAGACGAACTTCACCGGCCGTCCCAATTCACGCGACGCGAAAGCGATCAGCGACGTAAACTGCCCGAGCTCGCCCTTGGACCCAAACGCCCCACCGATGAACGGCGTGATCACACGAACC
>CAXTRU010000550.1:0-2012 GCA_964246665.1 uncultured Acidobacteriaceae bacterium | reverse complement strand
GCCGTGACTACGCCATGTCGCCGACCGGCCAGGCGTTCGACAGCATCGTGGCGCTAGCGAAGGATGCGGGGTCCGAGGTCGGGCTGCGGCAGGCGCCGGTGTCGGACCGGTGGGTGCAGCACGCCATCACGGCGCCGGGCTACGTGTTCGGGCTGCCAACGGGTCAGGCGGCCGGGACGGCGCAGTTCCTGGCAAACGTGGCGGGGGGTCAGGAGGATCCGCAGGGCGTGGCGGACTGGATGCGGGGGATCACGTTCGGGCCGGCGCCGAAACACGCGGCCGCCAGATAAGCTGGCCGACCTGATAGCCGATCAGGGCGGTGGTGAACGGCACCAGGGCGGTGCTGAGGGCAAGGTAGGACAAGAACTGCGATTGCAGCACCATCACATTGGCGGCGATCGCGCCGGCGCCTGGTGTGCAGAAGACGATCAGCAGCACCAGCCCGCACCACTTCAATACCGACCCAACCCGCCGCATCATTTGGGCGTTCCGTTACGATGCGTTGGACGCGGACATAGTTACCTCTGCCGATCCGGCACTTTGATGTGAGATGAACGACGTTCTTTAAGCTGCCAGCAAGCGGTCAACCCGCAGAGCAAACCTTTTTGCGACATCGCCGGCATGGCGGTTTTCGGGCACCATTCGGTAGATGGCCATGAAGTCGATGCGCAGGCCGCCGATCGTCATGTCCTGAAAAAGGTTCACGTTATTTAGTTCCGGCGAGGCACTAAAATCCACACGGATCGGGAAGTTGTGGAAAGCGCTCTCTCGCGGGCTCGCCAGCCGGATTTCCAGAGGCGTTACTCCTGCCGGGAGACTGACACGGCTGAACGTGGCCAGGAGGCGCTCATAAACCCACCGAGGGCCTTTGCTGTCGATAAGGGGGGTCACCAGCAAGAACCACCAGTTGTCACTCTCCCTGTTCCAGACCCAGGCTGCGCCTACGGCGTCCAAGCCGACGTCATCCGTGATTTCAAGGATGCGAGCTCCCGCGTTCCGCCGTTCTTCGCTGAGCGTTATCAGGTCGTAAGCCATGCCAGCAGTCCTAATGTGTTACAGGCATCGACAAGGTCGCGAGCACGACGCTCGGGGAAGGGACGCGGATCGTATCGCGTTTCATTGGTCCAGTCTTTAGCGATCATCCAGCCTTGGACGTGGGGTGCGGAAGGGTCCGAAGCCAGATCGGCCAGCATCGTCTGTTCAAGCCCGGCGATGCGTAGGAGCTTCGCGAGGTCGTGTATGTAAAGCTCTTGCCGTTCCGCCCGATCGGGCCATCGGTTGAGACGATCGTTCTTCATGATGCGGTACTTAAGAGCGCACTCTACAGAGAAGCCGGCATGATAGTAGCTCTGCTGCCATAGAGCGCTTTTCAGAAGAACAGCCGCAGCGCTGCTTTCTTCTCTTGCGCGCCGTAGCCAGTCATCCGGATAGATAGCATCGTTGACGCTTTCAGGGGGCACGACATGCCACCTTCGCCCGCGCGATCCGCAGCAGGGACTGCCGGGCCTCATCCGTGAGCCGCGGCCACAGGGTCAGCAGCTCGGCGAGCGTAGTGTCGTCGGTCATGGCTTCCGCAGCCGTACGCCGGGACCACCCCCGTTCTCGGGAATGAACTCGATCCCAGCTTCTTCCAGGGCGCGTCGGATCGCGTCGACGTTGGCAGCAGTCATCCGCACGGGCCCGTCTGTGCTCTCAGCACGCTGCACCGTGGCAAGGCTGACCTTGGATGCCGTCACGAGTTGTCCGGCGGACCACCCGAGCATTGCCCGCGCGCCCCGCATCTGCGCCCCCGTCATCGTGCTACTTTTTACCTCATGAGCCACATAATGCCTTGAGGCACGTGATGTCACATGCTACATAATGCCGCACCGAAATGCAACCCCGAGGGGGACGCCACCATGACCTACCAGACCAGCAACCCCAAGGCCGCCTACCAGCCGCTCCGCAGCATCCCGCTCATCCGCCCGGTGTCCTGCCTCGGCCCGGCCTTCCTCGCCCGCCAGGATCCGCAG
>CAXTRU010000549.1:0-2024 GCA_964246665.1 uncultured Acidobacteriaceae bacterium | reverse complement strand
AGATGTCGAAGGGCGACGAGCTTGCCCCCGGCGTCATCAAGATGGTCAAGGTCTATGTCGCCATGAAGCGCAAGCTTTCGGTGGGTGACAAGATGGCCGGTCGTCACGGCAACAAGGGTGTCATTGCCCGGATTCTTCCAGAAGAGGACATGCCGTACCTGCCGGATGGAACGCCTGCGGAGATCGTGTTGAACCCGCTGGGTGTGCCTTCGCGTATGAACGTGGGTCAGATCCTGGAAACGCACCTTGGCTGGGCGGCGCATGAGCTTGGCAAGAAGGTGGCTGAGCTTGCAGAACAGAACGGCGAAGCCAACGGCATCCGCGAGATCTTCAAGGAGAGCTTCAAGGGCACGGCCGCGTTGAATCAGTTGTTGGCGCTGGATGACGAGCAGACACTGCGTGTGGCTGCCGGCATGAAGCGCGGTATCTGGTTCGGCACGGCAGTGTTCGACGGCGCTCGCGAGAGTGAGATCAAGGCGTTGCTTGCAGCGGCTGGTTTGCCCAGCTCCGGCAAGACGAACCTGATCGATGGCATGACTGGCGAAACGTTTGAGCAGCCCGTAACCGTGGGCTACATCTACATGCTCAAGCTGAGCCATCTTGTCGACGACAAGATCCACGCTCGGTCGATCGGACCGTACTCGCTAATCACGCAACAGCCGTTGGGTGGCAAGGCGCAGTTCGGTGGACAGCGCTTCGGTGAGATGGAAGTGTGGGCGCTGGAAGCCTATGGCGCCGCCTACATCCTGCAGGAGCTGCTCACTGCCAAGTCGGATGACGTGTATGGCCGTACCAAGATCTACGAGGCCATCGTCAAGGGCGAGGCGGCGATCGAGCCTGGTGTGCCGGAGTCGTTCAACGTGTTGATTCGCGAGCTGCAGTCGCTCTGCCTGGATGTGGAACTGGTCAAGGCAGCCGAACAGCAAGGGCCCACCGAAGGTGTGCCAATGCTGCCGGAGCTGGCGGTCGCCGACTAACGCTTTGCAGGCCTTCTTGGTTGTCATTCCCGAAGGGGAATCCGCGTTGCGGGAGTGGCAACCAGGCAGGGCTGAGGTTTGAAACGCAGATCCCCTTCGGGGATGACAAACCGGCCAAGACGATGCGCCTCTAAGTCATCGCCTGCAGCAACAGAGTCACCCGCAGCCCCTGGCTGCACTGGAGACCAGAAATTATGTTCCGTACCAGCCCGTTTGAAATGGCCGGACCGATCACCGACTTCGATTCGATCAAGATCCAGCTTGCCAGCCCCGAGAAGATCCGTTCGTGGAGCTTTGGCGAGGTAACGAAGCCGGAGACCATCAACTACCGTACGTTTAAGCCCGAGCGCGATGGCTTGTTCTGCGCTCGCATCTTTGGACCGATCACCGACTGGGAGTGCCTCTGCGGCAAGTACAAGCGCATGAAGCACCGCGGCGTCGTGTGCGATAAGTGCGGCGTCGAAGTGACCGTCAGCAAGGTGCGTCGTGAGCGCCTGGGCCACATCGAGCTCGCGTCACCCTGCTCGCACGTGTGGTTCTTCAAGGGCCTGCCTTCGCGTATCGGCCACCTGCTCGACATCTCCCTGCGGGAGCTCGAAGCCGTGCTGTACTTCGAGTCGTACGTGGTCGTCGATCCAGGCGACGCGCCCGTGAAGGAGCGCGAAGTCATCAAGGACGAGAATCGCTTCCGCGAGCTCGACCAGCAATATCGTCCGTCCGGCTTCAAGGCCATGATGGGTGCCGAAGCGATCAAGGAACTTCTTAAGCGCGTTGAGATTCAGGAGCTCGCCATCGAACTGCGCGAGCGCATGAAGACCGAGACCTCGCTGCAGAAGAAGCTGAAGTACTCCAAGCGCCTGAAGGTCGTTGAGGCCTTCCGCAAGAGCGACAACAAGCCGCAGTGGATGATTCTCGACGTGATCCCCGTGATCCCGCCCGAGCTGCGCCCGCTGGTGCCGCTGGACGGCGGCCGCTTCGCGACGTCGGATCTGAACGATCTGTATCGCCGCGTGATCAATCGCAACAACCGCCTCAAGAAGCTCATGG
>CAXTRU010000548.1:0-2030 GCA_964246665.1 uncultured Acidobacteriaceae bacterium | reverse complement strand
CCGCTAAACTACAAACATGCAGTTCCCCGCGACACGCCTGCGCCGTCTCCGCTCCACCCCAGCCCTGCGGAGCCTCGTGCGCGAAACCCACCTCAGCCCCCACCAGCTCATCTACCCCCTCTTTCTCTGCGAGGGCGAAGGCGTCCGCCGCGAAATCAGCTCCATGCCCAGGGTCTTTAACCTTTCCATCGACGAAGCGCTTGAAGAAGTCGAAGCCTGCGCCAGCCTCGGCATCGGCGGCCTCCTCCTGTTCGGCATCCCCGACCACAAAGACGAGCAGGGCACCGGCGCCTACGCAGCGGACGGCATCACGCAACGCGCCGTCCGCGCCATCAAAGCCCACCCCGCCGCCAAAAATCTGGTCACCATTGCCGATGTCTGCCTCTGCGAGTACACCTCCCACGGCCATTGCGGCATCGTCCGCCGCCCCGGTTCCCCGGAAGAGGTCCGCGACCTCGAATCCGGCGCCGTGAACTCATTAGCCTTCACCGTCGACAACGACGCCTCCGTCGAACTCATCGCCCGCACCGCGGCCTCCCTCGCTGAAGCCGGCGCCGACATCGTCGCCCCGTCCGACATGATGGACGGCCGCATCGAAGCCATCCGCGACGCCCTCGACGAAGCCGGCAAACACGAAACGCCCATCCTCAGCTACGCCTCCAAGTTCGCCTCCGCCTTCTACGGCCCTTTCCGCGAAGCCGCCGACAGCGCCCCCCAGTTCGGCGACCGCCGCACCTATCAGATGGACGGCGCCAACCGCCGCGAAGCCATGAGGGAAATAGCTCAGGACATCGCCGAAGGCTGTGACATGCTCCTCATGAAGCCCGGCATGCCCTACCTCGACATCCTCCGCGAAGCCCGCGATCGCTTCGACCTGCCCATGGGCGTCTACCAGGTTTCCGGTGAGTACAGCATGCTCCAGGCCGCCTTCCAACGAGGCTGGCTCGAACCCGAACGCGCCATGCTCGAAAGCCTCCTAAGCTTCCGCCGCGCCGGCGCCGACTTCATCGTCACCTACTTCGCCAAGGACACCGCCAAGCTGTTGTGAACCAGCGGCCGGCAGGCGAAGGCCCAGTGATCGATTCACTCCACCATCAACCTCGTAGCTCGATCTCTCGCCGCTCGAACCTGAACAACACTCCACTGCCACGTCGGCAAGCCGCGGGAAGGAGCATGCGTTTTCATTCCCACCCAGACGCCCGTCCAGATTCTGGACGTCAGGGACGCGGGGACTACTGACACGTCACCGACGTGGTCGCCGTCTCGGTGATGCCCTCCTGCGTAAACGACGCCGAGAGCGTCGCCGCTCCATTGGTCGCGCCCACGCAGGTGACAAGGCCATTGGTCTGGTCTTTTGCATTGCTGATCTGGACCACCGCGGGCTGCGAGGTACTCCAGGTGGCCTGAACAGGCCCTATCACTTGCGGAGTGGCGCACCCAGGTCCTGACAGACCTCCCGCATATGCGTTGAACTTTTGTTGGTTCCCCGGCGACTTTGCCGCATGGCTAGGCGGGTTGGCGCTGAGGTCCGCCGGTGCCGCAGCAAACGAAAAGGTCGTTGCCGTACAGCCACCATTGGGCCCGGCGCCGCATCCCTGCAACGCGCCCAGGCTTACAACACAGATCATACCCATGATGCTTCTCTGCATAGGCACCTAACTTTAGTCCCAGGCGGTCGCGCAGCCAAGAAAAATTCCCTGTATTTCAAGCCTGGCCATTTGCCGATGCGACTCATTCACCTCGCCACGTTGCCGCCCGCTTCTCCAGAAAGGCCCCCACACCTTCCCGCTTGTCCGCGGTCACACAAAGCTTCCCAAACACCTCCGCCTCCACCGCAAACGCCGCGTCCGCCGCGAGCCCGTCTTCGCGCCGGTCCAACTCGAGCAGAGCCCTCACGGCCAACGGAGCCAGCGCCGCAATCCCCTCCGCCAAAGCCCGCGATCTTTCCAGCAACGCCGCCTCCGGCACCACCTCGTTCACCAACCCCATCCGCAACGCCTCTGCCGTCTCTACCGTCGCCGCCGTGAGCA
>CAXTRU010000547.1:0-2036 GCA_964246665.1 uncultured Acidobacteriaceae bacterium | reverse complement strand
CCCCCGCACAAGGCCCTGGCCGACCCGGCGGACTACTACGACCTCACCTACTACAACGCCGCCACCGCGCCCTGATCCGGCGGCGGCACCCACGCGCCGATACCGCTTCGCCCCCGTCCTCTGCTAGCGTGGGTGCCACTCGGTGCGGAGGTAAGCCATGCGACGCCGCGACATGCTGCAATCCGGAGTGGCCACAGCGGCCGTACGCGGCGCGGGTGCGCCGGCTGGGGTCGTTGCCGGTTCGGATGCGCATTGGGCGTGGAACTTAACAGCGATCATGTCGAGTAACAAACCAGTCCCATATCCGGCTTGAGTGAGGCAACTGCACCGATAAAATCCATCGTTCTATGGGTAGAACGACAAACCGGCTGGCAACCGTGTTATTTCGTGGTCACAGGTCTGGCGAGCAGTGGATGCCAAAACATAAAGCACTTGCGATAGCACTTTCCGCCACGCTCGCGCCTGTGGCGGCATGGTCCGATCCTGTATTCCGTCCGGGCAGCGGCGTCGGCTTGGAACCGCTGCCCGGTGTCACGGTAATGTCCGGTCTTCCGAATTTCAGTAATGGGCAACCATTCGTATCAATCCAGGAACTCCCTACGGACGGTCTCACGTCATTCCCTGGTCTTGAGGAGCGCGCCCGGCAGTTAGGGGCGCGCGACTTCGAGGCCGGTGGCGCGCACGGCGTGATGTCTCGCGGAACTCCAGAGTTCATGGGGAGGCGCTGGCGCACGTGGATTGCCTACCTACACGCGAAAAACGAATCCATCATACTCAGCATTGGCATTCCTGCGGACGACTCTCAGGTTACTTCGGAGGCTGTCGAGGCGGCCCTGCGGACGATGGCGTTCCGCGATGCAGATGCGGACAGGATGGCCGCCTTGCCATTCACCATCGCTGACCTGGAGGGTTTCCGGCCGGTCACCTTGGGTCTCGTCGGGGCTGGACTGCTAAAGGATGGGATGCTCGAACTGACAGAAGGCCCGGTCACTCCCGATCCATTTGCGCCGCAGCCTGTCATCACGATCATACCAGGTCGGCACGCCGCAGTGCCCGCTGCGGATCGCCTCGCTTACGCCAGACAGGTCCTCCTGTCCTTCCGCACCAACGGCAACGTCCGGATCGCCGCAGAACGGCTATTCGACGCCGATGGAGTTCAATGGGCCGAAATCAGGGCGGTTGGCATGCAACTTTCGCCTGTTACTATCCTGTTCTTTTACCGCTTCGGTCCCCAGCCCAGCCGTTCAATGTCGGTCTTGTGCACCTCGCCCGCGTCAGAAACAGTTGAACATTCTGACCGATTCCGGCGACTTGCATTGTCTGTTCGATTGAAAGAATAATTCTTACTCGCTACAGTATTTCATACTCGCCGCGTTCAAGAAGACCCTGGCGGGCATACCGGACGGCTTCCCCCTGTTCTATGGCGTGAAGCGGACGGGGTGATGCCGCCGGCCGGGCGCGTCAGGCCAGGCTGTAGCGGGTGAAGCGGCGGTCGAGCGCGGGCAGCATCGCAACCTCCATGGCGCCGGCGCCGGGCTGCATAATGACGGTAGCGACGGTCGCGCTCAGGTTGTTGCTGGTGTTCAGGCGCGGCGGGCGGCACACCGACCAGGGCGCGGCGAAGTCGTCGAACAGCGCCGCCTTGACGTGCGCGGGGGTGAGGCGGCCCCGGTTGGGCGCCAGCAGGTCGCGCACCCGCATGTCGCGATACAGGCTGTCGGGCGTGTTAGCGACGCCGGTGTCGCGCAGCTTGGCCAGCGCCACCGGGCTTTGCCAATGGTTGGCATGGACGATCAGCCCGGCCTCGGGGTGGACGAGGAACGTCTCGTCCGGCGCGCACTCGAAATCCAGCGCGACGCCGCCGGCGTGGCTGACCATCATGTTGTTCGATGCGGATTTGGGCGTGCAATACACGGCGTGCATCGCGTGGGCGACGTGCTGCTGCTCGAGCACCTTGCGGCGGATGAGGGCCAGCGGCACGCCCATCTCGCGGTAGTCGCGGTCGCTTTCCAGGTAGTTGGCGGTGATGGCAATAC
>CAXTRU010000546.1:0-2043 GCA_964246665.1 uncultured Acidobacteriaceae bacterium | reverse complement strand
AAAGGGCTTTAGCCCTGGCGAGACCGACCCCGCCGACACCAACGAATCCCAGGCCGTCCTCCAAATCCCTACTCCCTCCTCCCTAACCCCTACTCCCGTACTGCCTCTGGAAGAAGCCGTCCGCCGCGCCGCCCGCCGCATGACCGGCGCCTTCGCCATCGGCGTCCTCAGCGCCCATGAGCCCGACAAGATGGTCGCCGCCCGCATGGGCCCGCCCATCGTCCTCGGCCTCGGCGACGGCGAGTTCTTCCTCGCCTCCGACGTCCCCGGCATCCTGCACCACACCCGCGACATCTACTTCCTCCACGACCACGAGGTCGCCACCCTTACCATCGCCGGCATTACCCTCACCGACTTCGAAGGCGCCCCCAAAACCCTCAAGCCGCAACGCATCACCTGGGACCCCATCCAGGCCGAAAAAGCCGGCTACAAGCATTTCATGCTCAAGGAGATCAACGAGCAGCCCCGCGCCGTCCGCGACACTACCCTCGGCCGCGTCTCGCTCGACACCGGCAAGGTCTTCCTCCCCGACATGCAGGTCTCCGAGTCCGACCTCCGCGACGCCACCGGCATCACCATCGCCGCCTGCGGCACCTCCTGGCACGCCGGCCTCGCCGGCAAGTTCATGATTGAACGCCTCGCCCGCATCCCCGTAGACGTCGACTACGCCAGCGAGTACCGCTACCGCGACCCCATCCCCAACCCCCGCGACCTCGGCCTCGTCATCACCCAGTCCGGCGAAACCGCCGACACCATCGCCGCCCAGCAGGAATTGATCGCCCACGGCAGCAAAACCCTCGCGATCTGCAACGTCGTCGGCGCCGCTGTCACGCGCCTTGCGCAGGGCACCATCACCACCAACGCCGGCCCAGAGATCGGCGTCGCCTCCACCAAGGCCTTCACCGCCCAGCTCACCGCCCTATTCCTACTCGCCCTGCACATCGCCCAGGTCCGCGGTCAGATCTCGGCGCTCGAAAGCTCAAAGCTCGTCGCTGAACTGACTCTCATCCCCGCCAAATTAGAGCAGGTCCTCCGCACCGTCGACGATCAGTGCGCCACGCTCGCCAAAGAGTTCTACAACGCCCGCGACTTCCTCTTCCTCGGCCGAGGCATCCACTATCCCATCGCCCTCGAAGGCGCCCTCAAACTCAAAGAAATCAGCTACATCCACGCCGAAGGCTACCCCGCCGGCGAGATGAAACACGGCCCCAACGCCCTCATCGACGAACACCTCCCCGTGGTCTGCATAGCCACCCAGGACCCCACCGACCCCAGCTCCGTCCTCAAGTACGAGAAAACCCTAAGCAACATCCAGGAAGTCACCGCGCGGTCGGGCCGCGTCATCGCCATCGCCACAGAAGGCGACACCCACATTCACCAACTCGTAGAACATGTGATAGAAATCCCAGCCGCCCCCGAGTTGCTCTTGCCGCTCCTAGAAGTAGTCCCCCTACAACTCCTCGCCTACCACATAGCCGTCCGCCGAGGCTGCGACGTCGACCAGCCTCGAAATTTGGCCAAGAGTGTGACTGTAGAGTAGCCGCCATCTATCGTTCGCCCCTTGTCGTCCCGCAGGGATCTGCTTCTTGTTGTCATCCCCGAAGGGGATCTGCGTTTGCCTTTGCAGTTGCTGTTGCCCTTCTTATTGTCATTCCCGCAGGGAACCTGCTTTTTTTTTGCATATGACTCCACAAATCTAGGGTGAACTTCCCAGAAGAAAGCATGGAAAAGTTCACCTTCACCTACGACCCCGCCAAAGCAGCCCGCAACCGCCGTAAACACAAAGGCGTCACCTTCGCCGAAGCCGCCAGCGTCTTTGTAGGCGATCCTTCCGCGTACACTGATTTCGACTCAGATCATTCATCGATCGACGAAGAACGATTCTTCACCATCGGCTACTCAGCCCGTGGCAGACTGCTCTACATCGTTCATAATCAGGAAGGCAGCGCCATCCGCCTCATCAGCGCACGCCTCGCGGAGCCTCCCGAACGGACTCTCTATGAAGAAGACTAAAGCGCCCATCGAATCCGGGCAGACCGCAAC
>CAXTRU010000545.1:263-2053 GCA_964246665.1 uncultured Acidobacteriaceae bacterium | reverse complement strand
CTACAGGAGAACGACAGAGGTGCCGGCACGGCGACGGTGGAAACCGGGAGCGAGTCCAGTCTTCACCAGGTCAAGCGCGCGCTGCTGCTCAGGGACAGCCTGACGTTCTTTGTGCTGACGCTGGCGGCGGTTGTTTTGTATGCGGCGACGTCGTTTCTATTTCGGTCGTTTGAGGAGCGTCGCGACGATCTGGCACGAGACTACACGGCGCGTGGCAGGACCGCCTTGACGGCAGATCAGCCGGAAGCGGCCGTTGCGGCGTTTCGGACAGCGTTGTCGTACGCGCCTGACAACCGGACGAATCATCTGCTGCTGGCAGAGGCCTTGGCCGAGGGGCACCACTCGGAAGAGGCCATCAGCTACTTCCAGAGCCTGCGGGAGACGCAGCCCGCGGATGGGTTCATCAACCTTGAGTTGGCGGGGCTGCTGCGGCAAAAGGGAGATCGGGACGCGTCGCTGCAGTACTACCGCGCGGCGAGCCTGGGCACATGGACGGGCGACAGCGTGGCTGCGCGACGTAACGTGGAGATAGAGCTTGCGGACTACCTGATCCAGGGTGGGGACCTGGCGGCCGCACGGGCCGAGGTTCTTCTGGCTGCGGCGGACACCCCGGAAGCGACGGCGTTGGACGTGCTGTTTGGCGACAAGCTGCTGCAGGCGCAGGATGATGTCGACGCACTGGCCTACTATCGCAAAGCCATCCAGCTGGATGCGCAGGATGTGCCGGCGCTGACGCGCGCGGGACGGCTGCTGTATCGCACGGGCGATTATGCCGAGGCCCACGAGACGTTGGAGCGAGCTCTGCGGCAGGGATCGAAGACGCCGCAGGACCGGGCCCAGGCGGCGGAGACGAGGACGCTGGCGGATGATGCCGAACGCATGCAACAACTCACGCTGGGGACAAACCTGGCTCCGGCTGTGCTGGCGCAACACCTGCGTACCGACGCTGGTGTGGCCAAGGCACGGCTGAATGCATGTGTGGCCCGTGCGGGCACGGGTACAGAGGTGCCCCCGAATCTGCAGACATTGCTGACCGAGTGGCAGGTGGCCGGCAAGGGAAACGAAAAGCGATCGGCGGCGCAGAGCGAGACCGACCAGGACACCCTGCGACAGCTGATCTTCAGGACCGAAATCGAAACTCAACAACAATGCGGCGCGCCTACGGGTGATGACGCGCTGCTGCTGCAGCTGGCCCAGGCGCATGCTGCCCAGTAGCCCACCGGAACAAAGCCTGCAGACCCACGCCACGCCGGCGGGGAACGCGATGCTGCCCCGGCGCGAAGAACGGCTGTTTCTTCTGCTGTCGATCTTTATCGGCGTGCTTTCAGGGCTGCTGGTGGTCTCGTTCCGCATGGCCATTGAGTGGCTGAGCGTGTTGTTGCTAGGGGCCGCGCCGGCACCGCATCAGCCGCGGTTGTTGATCGTGCCGGCGGCTGCAGGCGTGGTGATTGCGCTGCTGACGCGGTACGTGTTTCCGGGTGTGCGCGGCAGTGGCGTGAACCAGACCAAGGCCGCGCTGTACATCCACAACGGCTATATTTCCGTGCGCACGGTGATTGGGAAGTTTGTGCTGTCGGCCATTGCGATCGGCAGTGGGCATTCGCTTGGGCCCGAAGACCCGTCGCTGCAGATCGGTGCGGGTGTGGCGAGCCTGATCGGGCGGCGCGTGCGGCTTTCCCGTGAGCGGCTGCGGCTGCTGGCCCCGGTGGGTGCGGCGGCGGGCCTGGCCGCGGCGTTCAATGCGCCCATCTCGGCGATTCTGTTTGTGATTGAAGAGGTGATTGGCAACT
>CAXTRU010000545.1:0-253 GCA_964246665.1 uncultured Acidobacteriaceae bacterium | reverse complement strand
GTGGCGAGCGTTGTGGTGGCGCGCTGGTTCTGGGGCGCGCAGCCGATGTTTCGTATCCCGGCGATCACGTTGCGCGACCCACGGGAACTGCTGGCGTACTCGGTGCTGGGTGTCATCGGCGGCTTTGCATCGCTGATCTTTGCGAAGTTCCTGGTGTACCTGCGGCCACGGCAGCGCGCGCACCCACAGTGGGCGCAGCTGATGCAGCCCGCGTTGGCCCGGTTGGGGGGGGGTGGGATAGGCTACATAGGCC
>CAXTRU010000544.1:0-2061 GCA_964246665.1 uncultured Acidobacteriaceae bacterium | reverse complement strand
GGACGGTGACCTGGAAGCAGCCAAGGTGCTGGCCTTCTCCGCTGAAAAACTGCGGGCCGGTGTGCAGCGAGTCGAGAATGCTTCCCTCGATCTTGCCGCGATCGTGGAGCCGTTACGAAACGTTGCGGCCGAGCGTGGCGAGGCAGAAGACCGCTACCGCTTCGGCGTTGAGACGATGGAGGAACAGGGTCTGCGGGTGCTGACGATCAATGATCTGGGAAGGATCGCCGAGACCGCTCGCCGCGAGTTGAGAGTTTAAGCAGAGAAGCAAAAATAAGGTTTTCAAAGGGAGGCGTGGCCATAAGGCTGCGCCTCTCGTGTTTTTGGAAGGGGGTTGCGTGTGAGTGTAGTCGACCGGATGCGAGGTGCGCTTCGCGGTTGGAAGGGTGGGGAATCGCTGGTGGCATCGGCGGAAGGCAGCCGAAAGACCAGCAATCTGCCTGCAATATTGAGTCCATGGCGACCGGGTGGCAACGTGAACGCGATGCCCAAGCCGACGCCGCATAACCTGCGGCGCTTTGCGGAGACACCGATGGCCCGGCGGGCGATCAACGTGGTGAAAAACCGCATCAGCAGCATGGACTGGCAGGTAAGGCCCAAACGGGACGCCGTGGTGGATGCAGCGGCTTGCAGTGCTGCGGTCGGTGCTGGAACAGCCGAACCCGCAGGACAGCTTTCGCACGCTGATCGAGGCGGTGCTGGAGGACGTGATTGTCGGTGGCTTCGGTGCAGTCGAAGTAGAGCCGACCGGTGACATGGCCATGCCGTTGCGGCTTTGGCCGGTGGATGGCGCCACTGTCGCGATGGTAGCCCGGTGGAACGGCGAGGCAGATGATCCGCGGTATGTGCAGACGCCGTTCGGCTCGACGGCCAGCGTGCAAATGCTGGACCGCGAACTGATGTACGTGCGGCTGAATCCGCGCACGCACACGCCGTTCGGCCTGGGTCGGCTCGAGGTGGCGTTCGAGACGGTAAACCAGTTCCTCTCTGCCAATCGTTACGCGGGCAGGCTGGCCAGCAACAGCGTGGTGCAGTATGCGCTGTGGCTGGACGAGGCGACGCCGCAGCAACATGAGCGACTGATCCGCTGGTGGCAGGATGAGGTGGAAGGCACGGGACAGGTGCCCATCCTCTCCAGCGCGAATAAGCCGGAGGTGCTGCGCTTCGCAGGCGGCACCGATGCCGACCTGCGGCTGCAGTGGCAGGAGTTTCTGCTGCGCATCCTGGCAAGCGCATTTGATCTGCCGCCCATGCTGCTCGGCATCCAGTCGGATGTCAACCGCAGCACGGCCGCCGAGATGGCGGAGGAGGCGTTCCAGTCGGCAATCGTGCCGGTGGCGAAGCTGCTTGCGGAACACATTACGCGTGATGTCTGCGCGAAGTCGCTGGGATGGAATGACGTGGAGTTCATCTTCAACGATCTGCTGGTGCGCGACGCGATGGACGATGCGGAGATCCAGGTGAAGCTGCTTGCCGCGGGAGTGCTCACAAAAGACGAGGTGCGAGCGATGCGCGGTTTATCGCCGCTGCCCTCTGCAAGTCCTAACGCGTTAGGAGGAGAACAGGTTGCAACTGAGAGCGATGGCGGTGGAGTTTCCAACGGTAGCGGGTCATCCCAATCGAGTGCCGTTTGAAGGTGTGCTGACGCTGGTGGATGCCGCCAGTGACAAGGCACCGAGCGGCGCTCGCGGACACCGCGTGGTGCTGACGCGTGATGCAGCAGAGGCAGCGCTGCCAAGCCTGCTGGGCATGGCAGTGGACTTCAAAGCGGGCTGGGATGGTCACGATGCGAAGCAGAAGTGCGGCATCATCACGGCGGCTGAAATCGATGCGGGTGCGGTACGTGTGAGCGGGTACCTGTTCGCGCGCGATTTCGCCGAGATGATGGGCGAGATGCACGCGCACGGCGACGAGGCGCTCGGTATGAGCTATGAACTGGCCGATGCGCACGTGGAGAACATGCGTGCCGAGGTGTGGCGGCTGACGAAGGCAACGTTCACGGGCGCTGCCATCCTGCTGCGGTCCAAGGCTGCATACGGGACCACAAGCTTTCGTGTGATT
>CAXTRU010000543.1:0-2063 GCA_964246665.1 uncultured Acidobacteriaceae bacterium | reverse complement strand
GCACCAGGAACATCGACAGGCCCTTGGTGCCGGGGCCGGCGCCCGCGGGGCGGGGCGGGATGGGCCGGCCCTCCTTTTTGAGCTGCCGCACCAGGCCCTGCCAGCGGGCTTCGGTGAAGAAGTAAGACGGGTCCACCTGCTCGAGCCCGGTACTGGCAGCAAACTGATCGGCACCCGCCCCGATCAGCATCACGTGCGGGCTCTTCTGCATGACGGCCTTGGCCAGCGAAATGGGATTCTTGGTGCGCGTGGCGCCGGCCACCGCACCGGCATCCAGCGTGGCGCCATCCATGATGGCCGCGTCGAGCTCGTTCTTGCCGTCAGCGGTAAACACCGCTCCCTTGCCCGCGTTGAACAGCGGATTGTCTTCCAACACACGCAGCCCGGCTTCGACGGCGTCCACGGCCTTGCCGTTGGCGTCCAGCACCTTGGCGGCCGCATGGATGGCGTCGTCCAGGCCGGCGCGGTATTGCTTCTCGCGCTCCGGCGTCATGGAGGTGCGCTCGATCACGCCCGCGCCGCCATGCATCACAATGGCCCAGTTGCCGGTCGCGGCTTGCACACCGCTCACCTTGGGTGCCAACGCGGGTGCTGTGGCGGAGGGCTTGGCCAATTGCGCCTGTGCGCCCGCGGCGAGCAACAACAGCATCGCCGACATGCGGCTGATCCACTTTGAGGAGAGCATGGGGCCTATTCTGCCATGATCTACGCGCCGGGCCACACCCAAACGCGCCACCGCAGGATGGTATAGTAACTCTGGATGGACGTCACTGCTGGGCGCGGTAAACCCGTGCGCAGACCTACGCGGAGGTGGCGAAATTGGCAGACGCACTAGCTTGAGGTGCTAGCGGGTAACACCATAGGGGTTCAAGTCCCCTCCTCCGCACCAAATCTCTTTTTGAAGAGCACAGAAGGCCGATCCAGATGGGTCGGCCTTCTGTGCATCACGCTGTGAGTGTAGCGATCCATCGCATTCGCCTAAGTGAACGTTTGCTCGCATTTGTGCGCGAACGACTAGCATCGTGAGTGCATTGGGAACGGGTGATCACTGAAGCAGGAAGTTCAGTACCGGTGTATTTGGCTGAGATTGCATCGCCTGGAGTGAGGCATAGGCGGACACCTCCCAAATGCCGGGCGTGTCCATGCCTTCCTTAATGTCGATCATTCCGAAGCCGCGACAATGTTCGCCCTGGAAGCGCCGGGAGGGGACGACGATCCATTCTTTACCCATCGGTGTGGCTTTCCAGCCCTTCGCCGTGCACGTGGACCAGGAGCTTTTCCATGTGACCGTTGCGCGCGTCACGCGTAGGTACCCGGAGCAGGCGCGCCCATCCCCGTGCCACGTGAATGGAAGGTGCAGCGGCCCAAGCGTCTGAGCCGCACCCGAAAGGAGGCAACAGCCGCCAACAAGACTTAGGAGAGCCAACTTCTTCATTACGCACCTTTCGCCGTCACGTGGGCTGTTGATGCCGAGCGAAACGCGGGTTGCGTGGTCGTCACCAATCCCTATGTGCTGTTGCCCTAAGACGCAATTAACATCACATTGCTGCATCCCTTCAGAGCACCACTGTACTTCTCCGATTGCAGGTTGGGGTTCCGAATGGCGATGGAGTCAGGACTTTGAGAGGCATCGGTGAAGCAGGCAGCACATACCTTTGAGGTGACCACGCGTGGACAGGGCTTGTATGAGTGCACGTCGACGATTGTGCAGTGGGTGCGGCAACAGCAGATGCAGACCGGTCTGCTGACGATCTTCTGCCGACACACATCCGCTTCGCTTTTGATTCAGGAGAACGCCGATCCCACCGTGCGCGTGGACCTTAAGGCGTACTTCGACCGACTTGCGCCAGAAGAGGGACCGTATCGGCACAATTCCGAAGGGCCAGACGATATGCCTGCTCATCTGAAGACGGCTTTGACGCAGGTGCAGTTATCGGTACCGTTGATGAACGGGACCCTGGTGCTGGGAACGTGGCAGGGGATCTACCTGTTTGAGCACCGGGTGCGGCCGCACCGGCGCGAGATCGTGCTACACCTGCTGGGTGTTTGAAGCTGTGCTCGGT
>CAXTRU010000542.1:1082-2065 GCA_964246665.1 uncultured Acidobacteriaceae bacterium | reverse complement strand
CGCAACCCACCCGGATCAGGCCGAAGCGCTGTACCTCCTGGCGCGCACACTTTTTCATGAGGACAAGCCGCGCGATTCGCTCGCGGTCTTCACCCGCGCGGCGCGATCTGCCCGGCCGACGCCGCTCGACCTGCGGTATGTGGCCCTGGACTACGTCCTGCTGAACGACTACCCCGATGCGGACCGCTGGATCACGCGCTCCGCGCAGGACGGTCCTAAGGACGGCGAGACCTGGTACGCGCTGGGCCGCATTCGCTACACAGATAATCGCTTCGCCGAGGCCGCCGCCAGCTTTGAGAAAGCCCTGGCGCTGATGCCGCGCTCGGTAAAGGCGGAGAACAACCTCGGGCTCACCTATGAGGCGCTGAACCGGGTCGACGACGCCATCAACGCCTACCGTCTGGCCTTGGCCTGGCAAGCGGATGCACCCCATCCAAGCGAGCAGCCCATGATCAACCTCGGCCTCCTGCTGACCGACCGGAACGAGTTGGACGAGGCACTCCCCGTGCTGCTCCGGGCCGAGGCCATCGCCCCTGAGGACAAGCGCGTCCACAGCGCCCTGGGGCGGCTCTATGTGCGGCGAAAAGAGCTGTCCCTTGCGCAGGGAGAGTTGGAAAAGGCTGTTGCTGCCGACCCCAAAAACAGCGGCTTGCACTTCCAGCTGGGCCAGGTTTACCGGAAGCAGGGCGCGGCCGACCGCGCGACCGCGGAACTAAAGCTCGCAGCGGAGCTCGAGCAGGAGCAACGCACCAAGTAGCCCTGCGGCGTCAGGTCCGTGGCACGGCGCCACGCCCAAGGAAGCGTCAACGCCGCACCACCATGGCTAGACAATTTACGGCGTCGTCGCCTGGCCGCCCTCCGGCGTCGTTGTGGAGGCAGGCTCCTCGACCTTCACCTGCCGGTCGCCCGCGACGTGCTTCAGCACCTGACGAATGCCACTCGGCCAGCGTATCTCCACCGAAACAGCTTCGCTGTCCGTACCC
>CAXTRU010000542.1:0-1072 GCA_964246665.1 uncultured Acidobacteriaceae bacterium | reverse complement strand
TTCGAGGAGAGATAGCTGCCCGCGGTCGACACCGTCCAGGACTGTGTCGCGTGCGCCGTTGTCAGCTTGATCTCCGCGCCGATCGCGTCGCGATTGCTCTTGTGGCCGACCAGCAGGAGCGTAAGCCAATGGTTCTGTGTCGATGTCTCATTGCGCAGCACATGGGGTGGGCCGTTGTTGGTGCTGACCACGGCGTCAAGCCGGCCATCGTTGTCCAGGTCGCCGACGGCCATGCCGCGTCCCACCCACGGCTGGCCAAACACCTCGCCCGATTGCGAGGAAACATCCAGAAATTTGCCCGCACCCATGTTGCGCGCCAGCAGCATGGGTTCCTTGTAGTGCAGCTGGGGGTAGTTCAGCTCAACGTTGTCCAGATCGTGCCCCTGGGCGATCAGCAGATCCTTCTTGCCGTCGTTGTCGTAGTCCAGAAAGTGGATGCCCCAGCCCGAGTGCAGCAGGGTCATGGGCGCAAGGCCGGAGACATACGTGTCATAGGTGAACGAGCCGTCCCCGTTGTTCCGATACAGGGCATACTTCTGGTTGGCCAAGTTCGTGATGACCAGGTCGGGCAGACCGTCGTTGTTGTAGTCCTGGAAATCAATGCCCATACCGGCGTAGGTACGTCCGTCGCTGTCGACCGCGATCTCCGCGGTCAGCCCAGTCTCTTCGAAGGTGCCGTCGCCTTTGTTGTGGTACAGCATCTCCGGCATGGAGTCGTTGGCAATGGCGAGGTCCACCTTGCCGTCACGGTCGAAGTCCGCCAGCGCGATGCCGAGACCCTTCCCGGGGACAGCGATTCCAGTCTTGGCGGCGCTCTCCGTAAACGTCCCGTTGCCGTTGTTGTGGTACACCAGCGGCACGATGGCGGGGAAGATGTCCGGGTGACAGTATGAGCGGAAACCCTCCCGGCGCTCGCCACACCAGACATCCTCCCAGTCCCACCGCACGTAGCGCAGCACCACCAGGTCGAGCTTTCCATCGTTGTCCAGGTCGACCCAGGCGGCGCTGGTGGACCAGCTTTGGCCGGGAGCGGCATCGCCTCCCGTGCCGGAGCGCGCCGTGACGTCAGTGA
>CAXTRU010000541.1:0-2073 GCA_964246665.1 uncultured Acidobacteriaceae bacterium | reverse complement strand
TCGCTACACCCCACCGAAGCGCACGTTCATCGCGAACCGCGTCGCGGCAGCCTAGTTGACTGCTCTTGCCTGACCGAACTGGACCTTCCGACCCATAGCAACCGTTCGCCGGATCGGCTCGCTTAACCGCTCTGTAGCGGTTGCAGATACGCCGCGCTCCGACGCAAGGCGCGGCTTGCCACCCCAGCAGCAGTCCAGCGCGGCACGAAGCGGCCGCTCAGCCACTCGCGCACCCGTAGAAAACTTGAAGTTTAACTTCCTATTTCTTACCCGCAACCGTGGTAAGATTTCGGGAACCTGAACTTCCGGAAGTTTCTATGATTACGATTTTGCACGCCGAGCCGACTTCCGTCACCTCGCGCCTGCAGCAGCTCGGCCTGACCGAAGCAGCGCTGCTACGCGCTGTCACTGCTTGCTACATCGCCAAGTCAAAGTGCACCGAGAACCACCCTCCGCTGTTCCCGCCCATCGCAGCGTGGAGCGAAGCTGTTCGTACGCTGCGTGACGTGTTGAAACCGGAGGGCTGGACGCGGTTTAACGATCAGAACTCGCCGAAAACCGTGAGCCCAGATGGCTCAATTTCGATCATTGTCTCTACCGGCAATGAAGCAACTGGCATCCCGCATGCGGAACCCGCCACGACTTCTTCAAAGGGGCCGAACACCGCGTACCTGCCGGGCATGGACCTGCCCGTTCCGCTTCAAGACGAAGACGAGAGGGTGACGACCTGGATCTTGTTGGCGCACCACGCCAATGACGAGTTGCGTGCGGAGTTGTCGTCGCCATTAGACGTCGGCGGTGACGGCCGCGTTTCCGTGTGGAAGGAACGGATCATCTTGCGAGCTCAGCCGTTAAATGGCGATCAGGTGGTGCTCGCTCCTCCCGTCCAACCTGACATCGATGTTGCCGTTCGGCGGAAGGCATGAGCTACGGTGCAGAGTTCAACCCGAGTCGCTTTGGACTTGCTCGACGACGTCGAGGGTTAACCAAGAGGAAGTTAGCGGAGCTTATTAGTGCAGACGTACGGGCGGTTACGGCATACGAGAGCGGTGAGTACAAGCCCGAAAGAGAACGGCTCCTCGCTATAGCTGAGAAACTGCACTTCCCAGTGCGTTTTTTTGTTGGGACGGATGTGCAGGAGGTGACGCCCGATGTGGTCAGCTTTCGCTCGATGTCGAAGATGACCGCCGGTCAACGTGACGCAGCGCTTGGCGCTGGAGCGGTCGCGCTCATGCTGAATGGGTGGATCGAGCAGCGGTTCGAATTGCCCGCGTCTCAGCTGCCCGACCTGAGTCATGAGTCCAGCCCTGCCGCGGCGGCGGCCGCGCTGCGCCGCATTTGGGGTCTCGGCGAGTTGCCGGTCAAGAACATGGTCCACCTGCTAGAAGCGCGTGGCGTGCGGGTGTTCTCGTTGTCGCTTGACACGGCCCACGTCGACGCCTACTCCATGTGGCATGCGTCTACGCCGTTCGTGTTCCTCAACACGATGAAGTCCTGTGAACGCAGCCGCTTCGATGCGGCCCATGAACTCGGCCACTTGGTCCTTCATCGTCATGCTGGCCCGAAGGTCAAGGACGCCAGGCCAACGAATTCGCTTCGGCGTTGCTCATGCCTGAAGGAAGCGTTCTGGCCAACGCGCCGGTTATGGCCACCGTGGACCAACTTGTCTCACACAAGGTGTTCTGGACAGTCTCTGTTGCAGCGCTCGCCTACAGGCTGAAAGATCTGGGGCTTGTCAATGAGTGGCACTACAGATCGCTGTGCATCGAGATGGCGCAACGTGGCTACCAGAAGTCAGAGCCGAATAGCGCGCCCCGGGAAACATCACAGATCTTCCAGAAGGTGTTCGCCGCGCTCCGCGAGGATGGCCTGATGCGCGCCGATATTGCGGAACAACTTGCCGTACACACCAACGAACTTGACGAGTTGGTCTTCGGTTTAGCGCTGACCGCGCTAGCGGGTGACGCGCAGGCGCCGAGCCGCCCGCGACGGCCGGTGCTGCAAGTGATCGAGGGTGGACGCGAGTAGGCATGCCTCTTCAGTTGGGATGAGCGCACAGGCTGGCGTTTGGAT
>CAXTRU010000540.1:0-2085 GCA_964246665.1 uncultured Acidobacteriaceae bacterium | reverse complement strand
GGGCGGGAACCACCAGGTCATCACGATGGATCACGCTGGGGTAGATGGCGGTGTGTCCGTCCTGCGCGCCAACGTACGTGATGGGGTTGCCGGTCCAGCGGGAGCCTCCTTCGTTGTGGCCGCAGGCGTGGAACGGCAGCAGTTTTTCGGCGGCAGCACGCGCCTTCTGGTAAGTGTTGAGTCCCATCCGGAGTTGCAGACCGCAGCGGGCGGTGGGCTGCAGCTTCTCCGCACCGCTTCCACCCAGAAAATGGTTCTCGGGGATACATTCGTCGTAGACGCCGGTACCCTCTTCACTGCAGAGCGTCTGCTTGGAACCCGTTTCAACTCCGCGCCCTATGTTCGCGTTGCCTTCCGGCCGACCAACGAGATTGCGCTGGAATACCGCCTCGCCACTGACCGAAGTCTGCAGCGCAGTGAAGACCTCGATGAGCCTACATTGCCAGGGGAAGCCTTAAGTGATGCTCAGGGCCGGCCGCTGCTGCAGAAGGGATTGCACCAGGAGCTTGTGGCGACTAGCTCTGCAGCGAAGCACGTGGCCAGCGTCGCTGTATATCGCGACGTGCTCCCCGTCGAAAGTGTTCAAGGGGGAGGGGCGTCTCTTGAACAGGATTTAAGCGGCAAGGCTATCATCACGGATCCGGTGACCGGCACCTTACGTCTGGCGGTCGCCGGCTTCTCTTCCAACGGGGTACACGTCGCCTGGACCCAAACGCTTTCACCGGCCGTTTCGGCCTGCATGGAAGGGGACTTCGGGAAGGCTCTGGAGGCTGGATCGAACGCGAGGACACTCGATAAGGTTGCGAGTTCTTTGCAGGCACGCGCCGCAGTGGCGGTCAGCGGCTCTGTCCACCTGCAGGCGAAGCGCTCCGGCACTGCCGCTAATGTGCGCTACCGCTGGCAGCCCACGCGGTCATTGACCCAGGTGAATCAGTACGATGCCCGTCCCAGCGATGCCTACCTCGGCGTGCAGCTCAATCAGCGCCTCTGGAGCGGACGTCGCCTCAAGGGCTTGAACGCCGTGGTGGAGGCGACCAATCTTCTCGCCCAGGGTTATGAGCCACTGCTGAGTCCTGACGGCGAAACTCTCTTCCTGGCCCAGGTGCCGCGAGGTGTTCTGGGGGGACTTGCGTTCAGCTTCTGAGCAGAGCAGGCGCACGGCCTACATATAAAGTAACCACTTGAAGTGACGATTTAACGTTTAGTTCTCCCTTCCTACGCTAAAGTTGTAATCAGCTACGCCGTGTTGTTCCGCGTGAGGACATGTGTCTGTCCTATACTTCGGCTATCACGGTGAGGGGACCAGGGATGCCGCAAACAGCACGTAGGCACAGATCTTCCAGCAAGAAGAAGACAGTGCGTTGGGTCGCGGCGGCAGTGGTGCTCTGCTCAACCATGAGTTGTATCGCGCCGGTGCTGTACGCCTCCGACTGTAGCCGGTGGATCGCAGAGTACAAGCAGGGAATCCTGCAGCGCCGGGCAGCACACCGGTTGCGCGCCGCAAAGTTTCGCCTTACCGCATTGGTCGGTCCGCAACAGCCGGTGCACCATTATCCGATGCGTCACCCTATGGGACCGCTGGAAGCCCTGCGTCGCTTCCAGATCGACTGTGGTGACCTAGAGACGCCCGAGTTGGCGCCCAAGCTCCCCGCGCTGCCGGTTTTGGCCGCCCCGCTACTGGTGGAGTTCCCCGAAGCTCCTCCACCCGAGTTGCCCTTGCCTGCGACCACCGAGGTGGCGGAGGCCATCATCCCGCCGCTGACCACGGTTCCTCCGCTCGCGACAGTACCCACCACGACGACCCCCGTGGAGTTCGTAAACGTTCCCGGTCCGGTACCGGAGCCGAGCTCCTGGCTGCTGGTACTCACCGGTGCAATGCTTGCTCTCTTCGGCGTTCGCCGGTCAACGCGACGAGTATAGGTCTCCAGTTCGTGCAGCAAAAGGGCCCGCTCAGCGGGCCTTTTGCTGTGCTGCATGGTGATAGTCGCTTCTGACAGCATGTAGCGTACTTTGTCGATCGCGGGATCACGCCGGAGGACAGCTTAGAAACCCGCGCGGTCCGTTGTTCCACCGATCCAAAGATCC
>CAXTRU010000539.1:0-2092 GCA_964246665.1 uncultured Acidobacteriaceae bacterium | reverse complement strand
CCCCTATCTTCTGCGCAACCTGACGGTTGACCGACCCAATCAGGTTTGGTCGATGGACATCACCTAGATACTGTCGGCGAATTCAGGCGGTTTGTGCCAGGGTAGCGAAACGTGTCACGCGCGTTTTGGCGCGTGGCGTTCCAGCCAGCCAGTGCACAACACGTGAAGCGTTCAGCGCGGCGGCGATGCAGACCTGTTGCAATGCTGTCTTGGCGAGGCCGATGTAACGGCTGCGGCGCATGCCGAACGCGCGCACGCCCTGTGACAATGTGCCTTCGATGCCCGCACGTATGTGGTAGCGTTCGATCCAGGCGGGATCATTCATTCGTGCCCGCGCCTTGTTCAGCGCCTCGTACTCTGGACGCGGATGGAAGTAGACGGAGCGACGGGCTTCCTTTGCCGACGTGCATAACGCGCGCGCAGCGCAGGCGCCGCAGTCGGTACGGCTGAATATTGCGCAAATACGCGGGGCCCCGGCATCGTCTAAGCCTGCGCGCCAGGTTACCGAGGTCTTGCCCTGCGGGCAGGTGACCTGTTCGCGCTCCCAATCAATCGTAAAATGGCGCTGCTCATAGGCTTGTTGCGCCTCGCTCGGCCGTCTTGCCACCGCTCGGACCGGACCTTCCAGGGAGATCCCGTGGTCGCGCTGGCTGCCCACCAGCAACGCAGCGTCGACATAGCCTGCGTCGACGAAGTGCTCGGCGGGCAACAACCCCTTTTCAGCCAAACATGTGTGGATGTCTGCCGTGCTCGCCATGTCCGGCTGCATCGCCGGACAGGTCATAACATGTGTAACCAAGTGTGCCGCATCGTCATCGCACGTCTCGGTGACATGCACCTTGTAGCCTGACCACTCGATTTGCCGCTTCGTGCTGTAATGCATCTCCGGGTCGTAGGGCGACTGCAAGCGTTGGCCCACAGGCGGCAGTTCCGTGCCAAGACGCCAGCGCGGCTGTCCGTCATCGCGGGCGTAATGCACCCGCCACACATCGCGCAGCGTCTGCACCATCGGCACTTTCCCGGTCTCTGCCGGTGCGGTTGGTGCATCGAGCGCATCAAGCAGGCGGAACCCATCCGCGCCAATCTCAAGTGCCAGTGCCTGGCGCTTCTCCTGGCTCTTGGGCAGGCGGTAGTCCTCGATACGATGTCCATATCGCTCGAACCAGACGGGTTGGGCGATCGCGCGGATCCAGTCGGGCACAATGGCGGCGAGATCATTCAGGCTCGCACGCAGCGTCTCGGCGACCAACTCCAACAGATGCAGGTCGTGCACGGCAGCCAACACGTGTGTGCTGTCGGTGCGCTGCTTGCCACGCGCTTTGACCAAATCACGTGCCTTGAAACGTTCGAGCATCGTGTCCAGCAGCAGATGCTCCGCCTGACCGGCCACAAGACGCGCACGAAATTCGGTCAGGACGCTGAAGTGGAACCCTGGGTCAGTCAGCTCCAATCCAAGGGCATACTTCCAATCGATCCGACCGCGCACAGCGTCAGCGGCTTGGCGATCGCTCAGGTGCTCGAGAAACTGGAAGACAGTCACGAGCGACAATCGCCATGGCGCGAGCCCAGGCTGGCCTCTGGTGGGATAAAACTTCCGGAAATCCTCATCTTGATACAGGGCGTTGAACTCGTCGCGTAGTCGCATGACGACGTTGCCTTTGGGGAAAGCAGCCCGGGCAACACGAGCCGTCTCGGTTGGGATATCGCCAATGGGTTCCAGATGAAGGCTCATGCATGCCTTCCCACGATGAAAGGTTTGGCCAGGGATCATAGCTTTTCAGGAATTCGCCGACAGTATCTCACCTACATTCCGATGGCGAAAGGCTTTGTCTACCTGGCGGCCGTGGTTGACTGGTTCAGCCGGCGGGTTCTAGCGTGGCGGGTGTCGATCACTATGGACGTCGATTTCTGCTTGGCGGCTGTCGAGGAAGCGCTGGCCAAGCATGAGAAACCAGGTATTTTCAATACGGATCAGGGTTCGCAGTTTACCAGCGCCGCATTCACCGGGTTGCTGCTGGAGAACGGGGTCGCCATCAGCATGGACGGCCGTGGCGCCTGGCGGGACAATGTGTCCAGCTTTACGGTCCCCAAT
>CAXTRU010000538.1:0-2095 GCA_964246665.1 uncultured Acidobacteriaceae bacterium | reverse complement strand
CCGTCACGATACGTCTATCCTTGTAGGGAGACATCTTCGCGCGCCGCGCCGTGCCCGCGCACAGGACGCACGCGCCAGCGGGATGAACTCCAGGTCCTCGCACCCATGCTCAAGCGCCTTAGTTCGCTCCTCCTCGCCTTCAGCGCCGCAGCCACCCCTGTGGCCCATGCAGCCCCAGCTACGCGCCCGCAGATCGACGTCACCGGCTACGTCATCCATGCCGACCTTGACCCCGCAAGCGGCAAGCTCACCGCGACCGCGGCCGTCACCTTTACCGCGCTGCAGGACCTTAACCTCGTCACGTTCGGGCTCAACAACGCCCTGATCGTCAGCAAGCTGACAGATGGCACCAATGCCAACGTTCCCTATGAGCGCAACACGGCTGATTCGACCGTGCGCATCAGCCCGGCAAACCTGATCGCCAAAGGCACCACGGCCACGTGGACGTTCACCTACGCCGGTGCGCCCACGGCCGACACGAGCCCCGTAGAAGGCATCGACTTCGCCCAGATTGCTGACCCGGTAAGCTTCCTGCTCTATCCTGGCCGCTGGTTCCCTATGAACGGCCTGTTCACGGATCGCTTCACCGCTGAAGTCCACGTGACCGTGCCTGCCGGGGAGCGCGCTATCGGCAGCGGCTTTACGGGTGAACATAAGGTCGCCGGCAATCGCATAGAATATGTCTTCAATTGGACCAAGCCCGGCTTTCCCGGCGCGATCGTTGCCGGCAAGTTCGTGGACGCCGTGCGCGCCCCGGATGCGCCCAACGTCCACGTCTATGTGACCGAGGCCAACAAGGCCAAGGCGCAGGACATGGCCAACAACACCGCCAAGGAGTTCGAGTTCCTTACCGACAAGTTTGGCGGTCTTGAATCGCCGACCATCAACGTCGTCGAACTGCCCGCCAACTCCGTCTCCGCGGCGTGGGCCCCGGAGATGGTCGCGATTCGCCCCGACCGCGCCAGCACGCGCCTGATCGCCAACACGGTCGCCCACCAGTGGTGGGGATCCGAGATTTCGCCGGCCACGTTGAACGACGCCTGGATCACCAACGGCATGAGCCGTTACGCCGAGTTGATGTATCTCGAGGATGCCAACGGCAAACAGGCCCTGCAGACAGCGATCACGGATACCGAAGCCGGCGCGCTCGCCTATGACACCGAGCCTCTGACGACGCTGGGCCGTATCGATCCGTTCTCGCCGCAGTTTCAGAACTCCACGCTGGAAAAGGGCGCCATGGTGTTCCACATGCTGCGCTGGGAGATGGGCGATCAGAAGTTCGACGCCTTCCTGAAGGCGGTCCTGTCGCAGAACATCGACAAGAGCGTGCGCACCGTTGACCTGCAGACCACCGCCGAAGCACAGTCTCAACTGCAGCTCACATCCTTCTTCTCGCAATGGCTGGATGGCACCGGCGCCCCTGAGTTTGGCGATACCTTCTCTGTCTTCCGCATGGGCAACAACAAGGGCTTTCGCACCGTGGGCACGGTCACGCAGGATCTCGATCTGTTCAAGATGCCCGTCGAGCTGCGCATCGAAACTGAAGGCAAAACGGAAGAGCGGCGCATTGACCTGTCCGGCACGGAGTCTGCGTTCACCGTGCAGACCTTCGGCCGCCCGCGCAAGATTACCGTGGACCCCGACAACTGGCTGCTCAAGTCCACGCCGGACTTGTCCGTGCGCGTGGCCGTGCTGCGTGGTCAGCAAGACGTGGCCCAAGGCGACCTCATCGGTGCCATCAGCGAATATCAGAAGGCACTGGACTCCAACCGCGGATCGTCGCTGGCCAACTACCGTCTTGCTGAAGTGTTCATGATGCAGAAGAATTATCAGTCTGCCGCGAACGGCTTCCGCGACGCGCTGCGTGGCGACGGTGACCCGCGCTGGACCGAGGTCTGGAGCCACATCAACCTCGGCAAGATCTTCGACATTACCGGACAGCGTGAGCGCGCGGTGAACGAGTATCGCCAGGCCATCCAGACCACCGACAACACGCATGGTGCGGTGAACGACGCCCGCCAATTGATGCAAACGCCCTACCAGGCTGCGCAGCCTGGTAGGGCTTTTGCATCAATTGGCGCGCTTCGTTCACCGC
>CAXTRU010000537.1:1338-2099 GCA_964246665.1 uncultured Acidobacteriaceae bacterium | reverse complement strand
GCACAACACCGCGGCCCAACAACGGGCACAACCCCGCCAACCCCCAGGAAAACTCCGCTGAAGCCCTGTCATACCCTTCCAGTGTAGGCGTCAACGGTACCCCGGCCGGCTGTGAATCGCCCTCGGTACTCACAGCGGTCACCTGCACCAATGGGGCATTCCGGGCAGAGTGCCAGTGGATCTCAGACGCTGCGCTCGCCCCAGTGTTCTGACCGCAGCGGCCCGAAGTTCCGCCCCCAATCCAGCAAACCAGAACTTCGTTCCACGGGCGGCGCAACCAGGCGCCTGATTCGTAACGCCGTCTGTGATGGCATCATCAGCACATACCAAAGCCCGCCGCCATGCAGCGACTGCTTGCAACAGAGAACCGCTGTCCAAACCAGGGACACGGTCAAGCTGATCCAGCTCCAGTAGCGCCACTCCGCCAGGCGCCGCACCTCGGCCAACTCCGCCTCGCTCCAAAGATCGTCCTGGTAGCCCTGCTTGAACCGCCGCTCTGCCCAGACCAGTAGCCCCAGGCTCACGGCGAAAGGAAGCAGGTACACCGCCGTGCGCAGGCGGTATGCCCAGACGCAGTACCAGAACCCCTCGCCGTGGACCGGCAACAGCGGAACGCGCACCAAGTACAGAAGAGCGCACAGCGCCATCAGCACCGACCCAGCCATCGCCAGCCGCACCCAGACCATCGCTCTGACCGCGCGCGCCACCATGCCGAAGAGTCTACCGCCACCGCAGGCACAGCGAAAGGCTCGGACTGCATT
>CAXTRU010000537.1:0-1328 GCA_964246665.1 uncultured Acidobacteriaceae bacterium | reverse complement strand
ATCTTCGCGACAGCTTCACCGTCGCTAAGGTGGGTTCGTCCCCGCCGAGGCCATCGAGTGGCACACAAACGATTCTGCCTGTCATCTCGACTGCAGGCTGCAGGCCGTATCGGAGAGACCTGCGTCCTGTGCCGCCACAGATCTCTACCCCAACAAACTCCCCACCACCTCCGGCGTCGCCGTCAACGCCCCATCCAGCGCCGACACGTCGCTCCCACCGGCCTCCGCAAGGTCCGGTCGGCCACCACCCTTGCCGCCGACCTTGACTGCAATAAGCCCAACGATCTTGCCCGCCTGCACACGCCCGGTCAGGTCCTTCGTCACGCCTGTGATCAGCGACACTTTGCCGTCCGCCGTAGCCGCGCCCAGTACCACCACGCCCGACCCCAGCTTGCCGCGCAGCTCATCCACCAGATTGCGCATCTGGCTCTTGTCCAACGCGTCGACACGCCGCGCCAGCACCTTCACCCCCTTCACCTCAACCGCCGACGAAGCCGCATCCGCCGTAGCTGCCGACGCCGACTTCATCCGCATCGCCTCCAGCTCGCGCCGCAGCTTCTTCAGCTCCTCGTCTGATTGCGCGAGGCGCGCCTGTAACGCCTCCGCACTGACGTCGCCGCCGACGACCTGCCCGGCAACGCGCGCCACCTCGGCATCGCGCCGGAACAGGCTCAACGACCCCGTCCCTGTTACCGCCTCCACGCGCCGCACGCCGGAGCTCACCGAGCTCTCGCCCACCAGCTTCAACAACCCGATCTCGCCCGTAGCCTGCGTATGCGTGCCGCCGCACAGCTCGGTCGAGAAGTCCCCGATCCTCACCACGCGCACAAACTCGCCATACTTCTCGCCAAACAACGCCGTCGCGCCCAACTCATGCACCGCCACGTCGATCGGCACATCCACCATGGTCTCACAGGGTTGTTGGCCAGCACCTGCGCGTTCACCAGGTCCTCAATCTCCTGCAACTCCTCCGGGCCCACCTGTGTGAAGTGGTTGAAGTCAAAGCGCAGCCGCGCCGGGTCATTCAAGCTCCCAGCCTGCTTCACATGCCGCCCCAACACCTCGCGCAACGCCGCATGCAGCAAATGTGTGCCCGTGTGGTTGCGCATCGTCGCATGCCGCACACCGGCGTTCACCACCGTATCCACGGTGTCGCCCACCGCAATGGCATGCAGCGCTTTCACCTGGTGCGCATACACGCCCTGCACCGGCTTCTTGCACCCAGTCACCTCGGCCATAGCGGTCGCATGGTCACTCGCATACAGCCAGCCCACGTCGCCCACCTGCCCGCCGGAGTCCGCATAAAAGCTCGTCGCATCCAGTACGAC
>CAXTRU010000536.1:829-2122 GCA_964246665.1 uncultured Acidobacteriaceae bacterium | reverse complement strand
GGGAACCGGCAGGATCGCGCCGAGCGCCGGAAGCAGGTAGAGCGCCTTGGGGGTCTTCTGGGACCAGCGCTGGGCCACCCATCCCCCGAACGCGGTGCCGCCCAAACCACCCACCACGATGATGGGACCCATGACACCGCCCGCCTTATCCTGCGAGTAACCGGCGACGCGTTGAAGGAACGAGGGCATCCACCACGAGATGCCGCCTAACGAAAACGTCACGGCCGCATAGCCCAAAATGGCGCTGAGGTAGGCCTTGTTCTTCACCAGCGACAGCACCGTGCCTCGGTCCGTCTTCGCCTTTTCCCCTGAGCTGCCGGCGCGCGCTGGCTCCCGCATCAGCAGCAGGATCAGAACGGCCACCAGGGCCCCGGGGACGGCCGACGAGATAAAGCTCATGCGCCAGCCGTAGTGCGTGCCCACCCAGGCACCCGCCTCAAAGCCTGCCGCCGCGCCAAAGGGCAGAGCCAGATTGAAGATGGTGAGGACCTTGTTGCGTTGCTTGTCGGCATAGAAGTCTGCCAACAGCGCCGGCGCAAAGATGCCGAAGCTCGCTTCGCCCACGCCCAGCGCCGCATGCCTCCAATTCAGCGAGGCATAGTCATGAACACTGGCCGTGAGGAAATTCATCGCGGCGATGGCAAGCCCGGCCACCACAATCATCGGCTTACGTGGAAAACGGTCGCCCAGCCATCCCGTGATCGGCGACGTCAACATGTACGCCAACATGAACCACGTGGTCAGAAGGCCGATGTGGTGATCGGTCAGATGGAACTCACCCTTGATCTGTTCCTGCACGCTGGGCAGGATGTAGCGATCCAAGTAGTTCACGACATTCATCGCGGTCAGCAAGACCAATGCCATGGTCGCGCCGCGCGCCGCACCGCTCTTGGGTTGATCCACCGTGCTCATCGTTCCAGCCGCCATGCTGTGGGGAGCATATCAGCCCGCTGCTGCCTCGCGTTGAACCGCAAGCATCACTCCCGCCCTTCTCACGTTTGCAACCTCGCTGCTATGCTTGGGCGTCGTTTTTGTCAGCTCCCCAAAGAACGATTCGGAGCCCCATGCGCATCGCACCCACTGTAGCCCTCGCGACCCTTCTTAGCCCATTCGCTCTTCTGCCCCGAGGTCCCATGTCCCCTACCGCAACCCCCGCGCAAAGTGCCCATCAAGCATCGGCGACCGCCGTGCCCAGCGTCGTTCGCCTCGACCCGGCTCTTGACCAGCTGATCGCCCCGGGCATCGCGCCGCAGCAGCTCGCCACCGGGTTCACCTTCACCGAAGGTCCCATGT
>CAXTRU010000536.1:0-819 GCA_964246665.1 uncultured Acidobacteriaceae bacterium | reverse complement strand
GTGGCATGGCGGGCGGCTGTGGTTTGTTGACGAGGAAAGCGACAAGATCCACGCCGTCACTGCGGACGGCCAGGTGTCCACGCTGGTGGACTACCGACATGGCCCTTACGCACTGCCCAACGGCGCCAAAACCGGCCCCAACGCTATGGCCACCGCACCCGATGGAACGGTCGTCGCCATGCAGCAGTATGCGCGCGATGTTGTGCGTCTCACAGAGAACCCCGCCAATAGCGCGACCCCTGTGACGCAAGAGCCATACTTTGACAGCTACGACGGCAAGCACCTGAACAGCCCCAACGACCTCGTGTTCGCCCCCGACGGCTCCTTCTACTTCACTGACCCTAGCTACGGCCTCAAAGGGCGCGACCACGACCCAGCCAAGCAGCTGCCCTATCAGGCCGTCTTCCACGTCAAATACGGCAAGCCCACACCCGTCATTACCGATCTCGCCACGCCCAATGGCGTCGCCCTTTCGCCGGACAACAAGACGCTCTACGTCAACAACTCCGAACCCGACCAGCGCATTGTCGCCTACTCGTTGAAGGCGGACGGCACGGTCGGCCCGGCGCGCAACGTCATCACCTTCACCGGACACGAGGGCCATGGCGTCCCTGACGGTCTCAAGGTCGACTCCCAGGGCCACCTATGGTCCACAGGACCGGGCGGCATCCGCATCCTTACCCCGGAAGGCAAGGTCCTCGGCCAGATCAAACTCCCGGAGACCGCCGCCAATCTCGCCTGGGGCGACGCGGACGGACAAACCCTCTACATCACCGCCGGCAGCAAGCTTTACAAACTCCGCGCACTCATCCCCGGCAA
>CAXTRU010000535.1:0-2131 GCA_964246665.1 uncultured Acidobacteriaceae bacterium | reverse complement strand
CCTTGTGGGACGGCAACGGGCGGCCAAAGGATTGCGGGGTGATGCGGGTTTCTCCGCCCATGTAGGGGATGAGGGCGTCGGGGACGCGAACGGTGCCGTCGGGCTGCTGGTAGTTTTCCAGGATGGCGAGGTAGGTGCGGCCGATGGCGAGGCCGGAGCCGTTGAGCGTGTGGACGAACTCGGCTTTCTTGGCGCCGGCGGGCTTATGGCGGATGTTGGCGCGGCGGGCCTGGAAGTCGCCGAAGTTGGAGCAGGAGCTGATCTCGCGATAGGCGTTCTGGCCGGGGAGCCACACTTCGAGGTCGTAGGTTTTGGCAGAGCTAAAGCCCATGTCGCCGGTGCAGAGCAGCATGCGGCGGTAGGGGAGGTTGAGGTCCTCGAGGACGGCCTCGGCGTGCCGCGTGAGGGCTTCGTGCTCGGCGGCGGAGTCTTCGGGGCGGGTGAACTTGACGAGCTCGACCTTTTGGAACTGGTGGTGGCGGATCATGCCGCGCATGTCCTTGCCGTAGGTGCCGGCTTCGGAGCGGAAGCAGGGCGTGCAGGCGGTGAAGGAGATGGGGCCGTCGCTGAGGTCGATGGTTTCGTCACGGAACAGGTTGGTGACGGGAACCTCGGCGGTAGGGATGAGCCAGTGGTCGTTGTCCTGGAGCTGCCCGTGGACGAATGGGCCCTTGTCGTCGCAATGGAAGAGGTCGTCGGCGAACTTGGGGAGCTGGCCGGTGCCGAAGAGGGACTTTGAGTTGACGAGCGCGGGAGGAAGCATATCGACGTAGCCGTGCTCGCGCGTGTGGAGGTCGAGCATGAATTGGGCGAGGGCGCGCTCGAGCCGGGCGCCGGCGCCGATGTAAACGACGAAGCGCGAGCCGGAGACCTTGGCGGCACGCTCGAAGTCGAGGATGCCGAGCGCTTCGCCGAGCTCCCAGTGAGGCTTGGCGGGAAAGGGGAACTGGCGGGTTTCGCCCCAGGTCTTGATGACCTGATTGTCGTGTTCGGAGGTGCCGGCCGGGACGTCGTCGGCGGGGAGGTTGGGAAGCGCCTCAAGGATGGTGCGGAGTGTAGCGTCGAGCTCCGCGGCGGTGGTTTCGAGCGACTCGGCGCGGGTCTTGAGTGCGGTAGACTGCTCGCTGATAGCGGCGGTGTCCGCGCCGGCGCGCTTGAGCTTGGCGAATCCTGGGAGAGCGTGTTGCGCTGTGCCTTGAGGGTTTCGAGTTCGGTAATGGCGCCGCGGCGCTCAGTGTCCAGGGCGGCAAAGCCTCCGAGGAGGGTGGGGTCGGTGCCGCGAAGGCGCAGTTTTTCTTCAACCCGCGGCAGGTTGGCCCGCACGTAAGCCAGGTCAAGCATGAGTTCAAGGGTACAGGCGAGGGGGCGTGGGGGTCTAGGACTTGGGAGGGCGAATGAGCAGCGCCTGAAGATCACGCTTTCCGTGCACGATCGCAACGATCTGGACAGGCTTCGATTCAGGCAGGTAAACGATAGCGTAGGAGTAGACCGACAGGAAGCGCACGGGAGCGGCCGTGAGGTCGTCACGCCGGTGACCTGCTGCTGGGTATTGGGCCAGGTACTCGAACTCCCTGCGTAGCTCAGCCTCGACGCGATCCGCTGTGGGTTGGCTGGCTTCTCGCCTTAGGTACTGGCGAATACTAATTAGATCACGAGCCGCCTGCGGCGCAAGGATGTACGGCACGCTCACTCCGGCAATGCTTCGAGCCGGGCGAGGTAGTCGTCCAGTTCGTGGGAGGAGATGCCCTCGCCCCGTTTCAGCTCAGCCAGGCCAGTCTGGATCTGTTCCTGGATCTCAGTTTTCTGGGTTGAGAGCCAAAGCTCCTCTTCCTGCAGGAGCCTCCAGGCGCGCGTTACCGTCTCTTCGACGATCTGCGGAAGATCTTTGTGCTGCGAGGTGGCCATTTGTTGGAGCTGGTTCTCGATTTCGGGTGCGAGATGAATCTCCATGGGAAGAGGGTAACAGGGCAACGGCAGAGAAACGGAAGGGTTGGCGGCAGCCCAGGGCAGGAAGTGATGTCGGTAGGATTGAAGTGATGAGCGATCTGAAGCAGGTGCGGCGGGCGTTGTTGTCGGTGACGGACAAGACGGGGTTGGTGGCGTTTGGGCGGGTGTTGGCGGGGTTGGGTGT
>CAXTRU010000534.1:0-2142 GCA_964246665.1 uncultured Acidobacteriaceae bacterium | reverse complement strand
GAATAGACCGAGATATCGTGGGCGATGCGGAAGTCTTCGCGCTTGGTCTCGAGGAAGTCGTTCTTGATGGCGTCGGCGGGCGCGAAGGCGACGGAGTGCACGAGCGCGTGGATGGTGGGATGGGATTCGCGGATCTGGGTGAACGCGGCTTCGATCTGGGCGTCGTCGGCGACGTCGCATTGGACGAGGGTGCCCTTGTCGGCTTGGCCGAGTTCGGCTAGAAGCTGTTCGGATTCGCGTTTGAGGCGGTCGCTCTGGTAGCTGAGCACGAGCGTGGCGCCGGCTTTGGCGAAGGTTTCGGCGATGCTGTACGCGATGCTGCGCTTGTTGGCGACGCCGAAGACGACGGCGACCTGGCCCTGCATGTCGATCATGTGCTGTTTTGCTCCTGTTTCGGTCGGTGGACAGGATAGCAGGGTGGACGGACCAGGGCTAAAGCCCGGTCCGATGCGGTGTCGTAGAACCGCAGGCTAAAGCCTACGGCTACACCGTGAGTGACGGTGGGTGGGCGGGAGTCAGCGATTGCGCGGAACGTTTTCCGGGGCGGTTGCGACGGGCGTGTTGGGTCTGAGTGGTACGTGTCCGAATTGGTGCATGTTCTTGCACCGCATGCGCCCTCAGCGAGGTGGGCCGGCGTTGGCAAGAGCCTCGTTGAGGACGACGTTGTGGAAGGCGTTGATGCGCCACTGACCGTTGTCTTTGGAGAGGACGAGTTGGAGGCGGGTGTGAACGGCGCCGTCGGCCCCGACAGGCGTGCCCGGTGGCACGGAGACGAAGTGCGAGAGGACGGAGTCGACGTCGGCCACGGCGACGTCGGGACGGATGAACTGCGTTCTGCCGAGCTTGAGCTCGTTGTGGCTGCCTTTGTAGATGGTGGAGAAGATGTATTGGTGCTGCTTCAGGAAGGGCGCGACGCCGTAGGTTTGCACGCCGACGATGTTGGTGAAGCTGCCATCGGGGGCGAAGTGAGCGGCGAAGGCCTGGGCGTCGCCGCGGTTCCAGGCGTCCTGTTCGTCCTGCACGATGGCCTGGATAGCGCTTTTGTCGGCGGGTGATTGTGACCGCGCGGCGGACGAGGAGACGAGACCGGCGAGGATGAGGAACGACGGGAGCCATGCGCGCATTGAAGCCACCTGTATCTGCTTGTTTGTCGCGGATGGTAGCAGTGTGAGGTGGCGGGCGCGACTGAAATGAGGCGAGCAGTGCCTGCGGGAGGCGAGATGTCGGCGGTTGCCGTCACGGGCGGGCCGGTTGCGTGATGGTGGGGGCTGCGGCCGGGTTGAAGGCAGGGAAGCTGTTGTAGTCGGTGGTGATGGTGGCGGCCATGGTTTGGAGCGTGGGGGCGTTGTGGACGAAGAGGCCCAGCTCGCGATTCTTGGTCATAGAGGCGGTGGAAAAGTTGATGGAGCCGAGATAGCCGTTGGCGTTGGGGGTGCCGAGGTCGGCGACGATGGCTTTCGCGTGGATGTAGAGCGTGGTCGCATTGTTGGCGCCGATGTGGACGCCGCAGCCGGCCTGCTGGAGCGTGGCGTAGTTGGCGCGGTAGCCGGCGCTGGTGTCGGTCATGGCGAGCGAGAGCTTGACGCCGCGCTTGCAGGCGGCTGCGAGGGCGCTGACGATGTTTGCGGCGCTGAGCTCTTCGTTTTCGACGAGCAGTGTGGATTGCGCGTTGTTGATGATGCCGAGAAGCGCCGTGGTGGCGGTGGTGGGGCTCCAGAGGAGGTCGGTGCCGGCTGGGGGCTGGAAGGTGAGGTCGGTGGTGGAGCCGAAATCGGCGTTGAAGGTGGTTTCGATTGCGGCGATGTCGGTGGGGTCGGTGGTGACCAGGCCGAGGTCGCGGGTTGAGGTGTAGTAGCGCGAGGTGGTGTTGAAGGTCATGATCGCGGCGGTGCTGTTGTCGGCGACCAGGGACTTCTGGTGGGTGGACTCGAACTGCGGATTGGACCAGGCGGGGGTGCAGTTGGGGCCGGCGGCGGCGAGCTGGTTATAGGCGGGGGTATTGGCGGTGCGCTCGTTGTTGCCGTCGAGGATGACGCGAACCTTGACGCCGCGGTCGCAAGCGGCGACGAGGTCGGCCGAGAAGGTGGGGTCGACGAGTTCGTACATGGTGAGCTCGACGGTGGATTTGGCGTTGTTGACGAG
>CAXTRU010000533.1:0-2151 GCA_964246665.1 uncultured Acidobacteriaceae bacterium | reverse complement strand
GCCCGTTGCGTCGGCAGGAGGTGTGGCTAACCAGGGATCCAAGGTGCTGTATGCCGGCATGGCGGGCACGGAAGATGGCGGCGCGACAGTACCCGGCCACCTGTTTGTCACCAAAGCTGCCGATATGGCGAATGCAACGACCGCCTGGACCGACACTACGGGAAGTCCTGTGCAGAATAGCCGGGCAGGGTTTAATCCAAACGGCTTTGACATCTCCGCCGTGGTGGTGGACACTCATGACCCAACAGGCGCGACGGTTTATGCAACGCTCATGGGCTTTGGCGCCGGGGCTCACCTGTACCGGTCGACAGACTTCGGCGCGCACTGGACCAACCTGACGGCCAATCTGCCGAACGCCCCCGCAAACAGCCTGGCCGTCGATCCCAACGATGCGAACACGGTCTACATCGCCATGGATACCGGCGTGTACGCGACGCAGGCCGTGGACACCTGCGCCACGCAAAGCTGCTGGAGCGTGCTGGGCACTGCCTTGCCCAACGCCCCGGTAACACAGCTGCAGGCCGCCGCAGGTTTGCCCACCGGAGACGGCCGCGTGGGCATGCTGCGCGCCGGCACGTATGGACGTGGGTTGTGGCAGACGCCCTTGTTGACGGCCCACAGCCTGCTGCAGCCGCAGTTGAGCGCCTCCCCGGCGTCGCTTGCCTTTTTGCCCCAGCAAGTCGGCACGCAAAGCGATGCGCTTACCGTGACGCTGCTGAGTTTCGGCAATGCGCCCGCAGCCATCTCGTCCATCACCGTCAGCGGCGATTTCACGGAGACCGACGCCTGCACCGGGACAAGCGTTCCCGTAAACGGCAACTGCACGGTGTCCGTGAGGTTCGCCCCCACGGCCACCGGTGGCAGGTCTGGCCTATTAAAGATCTTCGCCAACGTCCCGGGCGGGCAAATCACAGTCGCGCTTTCCGGAACGGGCGAAACAGCGGCAGCCGTTGTGTTGACGCCGTTGCAGCTCAGCTTTCCTGCAACGCTGGTGAACCAGACCACCGCCGCGCAGATCATCACCATCTCCAACACCGGCCAGACTGCGGCCACGCTACAGGTGCCAACGGTCACCGGGGACTTCGTTTTGGGTGCCAATACGTGTGGCAGCTCGCTGCCGCCGCAGGTGGGCTGTTCCGTATCGATTCTTTTCGCCCCCAAGGCGAGCGGAACGCGTACGGGCGTGCTGACCGTGATGGACAGTGCGGGCACACAAACGGCGCAGCTCACCGGCGTTGGGCAAAGCCCGGCCACCGACACACTGACGCCCGCGGCGCTAACGTTTGCCGCGCAACAGGTCGGGACAACGAGTGCAGCACAACAGGTGCTGCTCAGTAATGCCGGCGACGTTCCACTCACCCTGGTGACGGCAGCCATCACGGCGGGTGACTTCACTGCCACGAACAGCTGCGGCCCAACGCTGGCCGCACGGAGCAGCTGTGCCATCAGCGTGGCCTATGTGCCAAAGTCCACCGGGGCGGCTGCGGGTTCGCTCCAGGTGACAGACCAGTTCCGGACGCAGACCGTGACGCTTTCCGGCGCAGGGCTGGCGCCCCCTGGCGTGTCGATCAGCCCCTCGACCGTCAGCTTCGCGACTACCGGCGTTGGGCTCAACTCGAGCGCAACGACCGTGCTGCTCACAAATAACGGCGGTGTGCCGCTTACGCTCAACGCAACCTCAATCAGCGGTGATTTCTCGATCGCTACCACGACTTGCGGCAGCTCTGTCGCGCCCGGTGCCGCCTGCAGCCTCGCGCTTGTTTTCACGCCAACAGCGGCCGGCGCCCGTTCCGGAGCCCTGACTATAAAGGACAATGCTGCAACCGGAACGCAAACGGTGTCCCTCACCGGAACCGGCGTTGACTTCAGCCTGGCTGCAAACGGGCCCACGTCCGTTTCCGTCACGAGCGGCTCCATCGCCACCTATCCGCTGCTGCTTACCTCGGTGGCGGGGCTGAATGGCGGCGTCGCCTTCACTTGCGCGGGCGCACCGGCGAATACGGTGTGCACCGTCAATCCGTCGACAGCGCAACTCGGCGGCCAGGTGAACGTCTCGGTCACAGTCCAGACAGGCCTGACGACCACCGGGAAGATCGAAGGTCCGTCGCGGCCCGGGGGTGGGTCGGCGAACCTCACCGTGCTGTGCTTTGC
>CAXTRU010000532.1:0-2154 GCA_964246665.1 uncultured Acidobacteriaceae bacterium | reverse complement strand
GGCATGGCTCCTGCAGACTTCGCCAAACCTCCTTCGTTGGATCCTGTTCGTCCTCGCTCTTTGCGCCATGCTCTTCGCCGCGCCGGAGATCTATCGCGCTGCTTGGCGCGCGGCCCGTCACCGTGCGACCAACATGAACACCCTCGTCGCGCTCGGCACCCTGATCGCGTTCTGCGCCTCCACGTACACCACCGTCATGTCCTCTATCGGCAGATCGAGCCGAAACTTTAACGATGTGTACTTCGAAGCAGTCGTGCTCATCCTCGGATTCCTGCTTGCCGGCCGCTGGCTGGAGGCTCGGGCCCGCCATCGTGCCACCGCAAGCCTGCGCAGCTTCGCGCATACGGAGGCCGGCAACGCCCGCTGGATCGCCGAGGGCTCCCCGGCTGAACTGGACACCAACCCCGAAGCTCTTCTGAGCGCCCCCGATACGCTGCTTCCCCTAGATGCCGTAACTGTCGGCGACATCCTCCGTGTGCTGCCGGGCGATCGCATCCCGCTCGACGGCATCGTCCTTGCCGGCCGCTCCTCGGTCGACGAATCCATGCTCACCGGCGAACCCCTACCAGCTGCCCGAGCCGCAGGCGACAAGCTGTTTTCCGGCACCCTCAACCTCGATGGCCCCCTTCTGCTGCGCGCCACCGCCCTCGGTGCCGACTCCATGCAGGCCCAAATGGCACGTCTGCTTGAGCGCGCCCGCAGCACCCGCGCCCCGCTGCAACGTCTGGCAGATCGCGTCAGCGCCGTCTTCGTGCCCGCGGTGCTTAGCCTTGCTGCGATCACCTTTGCGGCGTGGGCCTTGGTCGACAATCTCGGCCCACACCACCTCGGCTACGGCCGCGCGCTCTCCTTCGCCATTGCCGTTCTCGTCGTCGCCTGCCCCTGCGCCATGGGCCTTGCGGTTCCCGCTGCCGTTGCCGTCTCGTTGGGCGCTGCCGCACGTGCGGGCATGCTGATCAAGGGCGGCGAGGCCTTGGAACGGCTCGCCAGTGTCGACGTAGTCGCCCTGGATAAGACAGGCACGCTGACAGAAGGCAAGCCAACCATCGCAGCCTTCGAGCAGGTCGCTCCCTCAGCCTCGCTACAGCCCTACCCGCGCGAAACACTCCTGCGCTGGGCCGCCGCGGTCGAAGCCGCCTCCACCCACCCCCTAGCCGACGCAGTAAAAGCCTTCAACACAGCACCCGCAAACGTTGCAGACATTCGCGAAGCACGCGTCCTCCCCGGGATCGGAGCAGAAGCCATCATCGACGGCCACCACGTCACGATTGGCAACGCCTCAATCCTCCCGCAAGGTACGCCTGCACCTCCCTTGCCCAAGCAATGCCAGCACGGGACGCCGCTTTACCTCGTGATCGACAACCAGCAGCAGGCGACGTTCTACGCCACAGACACGCCACGATCTTCCGCGCAGGCCGCCGTTGCCAGCCTCCATCACCTGGGTCTCGACACGACACTGCTCACCGGCGACACACGCGAGGCGGCGAAGGCCATCGCAGATCAGGTAGGCATCCACGCCTCAAAGGCCATTCAAGCCGGGCTCATGCCAGCGGACAAGCTCACTGCGATCGAAGCGCTGCAGCGAAGCGGTCATCGCGTCGCCATGGTAGGCGATGGCCTTAATGACGCAGCGGCCCTGGCCCACGCCGATGCAGGCATTGCCATGGCCTCCGGCACAGACCTCGCCCGCGAAGCAGGGCACGTTCTGTTGCTGCATCATGATCTCCGCCTTGTGCCGCAGTCCATACAGTTGGCACGCCGTACGCGGCGCCTCATGCGCCAGAACCTTGGCTGGGCGCTGCTGTATAACGTGCTCGGCATCCCGCTTGCCGCAGGCCTGCTTTACCCGCATTTCGGGCTGGCGCTGAGTCCCGCGTTCGCGAGTGCCGCCATGGCGCTCAGCTCCGGGAGTGTGCTGGTGAACTCTCTCCGGCTTGCCAGGGTTCCCAGTCTCAGCCCTGTGCCCGGCGCATCCGCCCCGGCCCCCACACGATAAACTCTCAACAGCAGCCACGAATGCCCTTTCGCCTCAGCATCCTCACCCGTTACATCCTGCGCGAGATCGTCGGCTATGCGCTTCTGGGCGGGCTGCTCTTCACCTTTGTTCTGCTGCTCCGCTATCTCCTGCCGCTGTTGGAGCTTTTCGTCCGCGGC
>CAXTRU010000531.1:0-2160 GCA_964246665.1 uncultured Acidobacteriaceae bacterium | reverse complement strand
CCCCGGAGTTGCACCATCGCTGTTGTGCGCCGCACTAATTGTGAAGCTACTTTGACAGCTAATAAGATCGTATTAGCGGCGCGAAGGCGAAGCCAGGCCGATCCTTGATAGGACCGCTTCGGGCGAGTCGAGAGCGGGCCTACCAGGGTCCGCCAATTGTTGGTTTGGCGGACACTACCGACAGCTACCCTGCATGGCCTCGGGCACTGCGGGAGTCTTCTGGATATGTTACACTTTTCCCGGAGTGCTTCCAAGTGCAGAACTGACCCAGTTTGGGAAAGCGGCGTGGTGCCAGATCAGGATGAACAGTTCAGGGCGCACTGGATTACTCAGTGAAGCTGTGGCCGCGGATAGGACAGCAACATTCAATGTTGCATCTTGCCTTGCTGCCGCCAAGGCTGGGCACCTGGAGGACTGGATACATGTCTATCTCGCTGCCGGACCTTGGGCGAACGTGGGCTTGAGCAATGGCTTGCGACGACAGCAGCGATGGTGGACAGGTCCGCTCCTGCTGCGGCTCGATGCGCTGGTGCGCTGCTGCGGTCCCGAGCCGGAGATGGAGTATCGGACAGAGGCTGAAGGCTGGCGGCGGAAGGTGTCCGGTATAGCGAGCTACCTGACGGACCAAATGCAGCTCCCGCCGCTTATCGTGGAGTGGCGAATGGATCACCTGAGTGTGCGAGACGGCAGCCACCGGCACGCAGCGGCAAAGTTGGCCGGCTGGACCGCATGTTGGGCTGTCGTCTGGCACAATAATCCTGCCGATGATGACGTCGTCAGGCGGGCCATCTCGGATGCCAAACCTCGTGCCTTGAACAGTGGGCAAGCACTAGGTCTCGGTGCACGCCGCGCCTCGTGACGTGACCGGGCAAGGTAAAAGGCCCCATGATGTCAGCTACTGAGGACTGGCTGCGCGAGTTCGGCGATCAAGGATACGTCGTCGTCCCGAACGTTGTGTCCCCCGGCCTGCTCGACGAAGCAGTAGGCGCAATTGACGGGCTGATCGCGCGCGAGCCGCCGCCTAGGGACCGGCGTGGACACTATTTCTACTGGCTGAACGATCCAGCGCCATCTGATCCCCTGCTCCGTTTGTTCACTGCCAGCCCTGCTCTTGCCGCCGCCGAGGCAATGACAGGGCTATTGCGGATCAGGCTTCCACGTCAGGTCCAGGTCTCTCTCAACATCCCGCCTTGCGATCACCGGCCCGGCGGCCCGCACCTTGACGGCCTGACGCCGCCTGAACCAAGTGGGCGTCCTGGCACGTTCACGCTGCTCGCAGGCATATTCCTGACCGACCAATCCAGCGAGAACATGGGCAATCTTTGGGTTTGGCCCGGAACGCACCATACCTTTGCGGCGCACCTGCGCATGCACGGGCCGGACGCGCTTCGGGACATGGCGCATCCCACCTTTGGCCTTCCCGAGCCGAAACAGGTCTGTGGCCGGGCAGGCGATCTGCTGCTCGCGCATTACCTGCTGGGCCACAACATGGGAGGCAACCTGTCGTCCATGGTACGCCGGGTTGCTTACGCTCGCCTGCGAACCGAAGGGCATGAGGAACGCTGGCAGGACGTGGTGCAGGACGCTCTGCTGGAGTTCGCACCCGTGCGCGCCGCTCGCCTAACAGAGAACAATCGGGACAACTTGCGCGAGCAGGCGGCACCGCCAGAGGCTTGAACAGGGACCATACCATTTCCTCAAACGACCGTTTAACAAAATGGTACAGACCGCCCATGCGCGCCCTTGACGAACGGCGGTGCGGTGCCCGACGCTGGACCTGCATGGACCCCACCCGACACGTTGCCGACCGACGCCGACGCCGCGGACATCGCGGTGGGTTTGTCGTGTCCAGCGACGTTTGGCGCCGGCCGGTGACGGGTAAGCCCGTCAGCTAGGGCTCGCTTCCTTCGAGGACATGCCTCAGCCCCCACCACACGTGTCGCGGGGGCTTTTTCATTTGGAGCAGCTCACAATGGATGCCAGCAGCGACGCCGAGACCGAGCTTCCCGTGCAGAAGCAGCTTGACGCCTACAATGCCCGTGACATCGACGCTTTCATGGCGTGCTGGGCTGACGATTGCCTGTACTACGAGTTTCCTGCGCGCCTGCTCGCCAGCGGCGCGGCAGCGGTCCGTGAGCGCCACGTTGCCCGGTTCCGGGA
>CAXTRU010000530.1:0-2162 GCA_964246665.1 uncultured Acidobacteriaceae bacterium | reverse complement strand
GGTGGGGGCGGGGGCGTGTGGGTTGGCGCGTTGTTGGGCTTGGCGGGCTACCTGTTTGGGCGACTCGGCTTTGAGGTCGATGCCTTTGGGGTCAAAGGTGGGCTCGGGGTAGCTCAGCTTGAGGCTTTGGAGTGCGTCGACCAGGATGCCGGAGATGGCGACGTTGCGATACCACTTGTGGTCGGACGGGATGAGGAACCAGGGGGCGTACTTGTGGCTGGTTTCGCGGAAGATGTCCTCGTACGCGTCCATGTAGTCGGGCCAGTACGGGCGCTCTTCGAAGTCGGAGAGCGAGAGCTTCCAGTGCTTGGAGGGATCATCGATGCGCGCCTGCAGGCGCTTCGTCTGCTCGTCGTGGGAGATGTGCAGGAAAAACTTGAGGATCAGGACGTCGTTGTCGGTCAGTGCCTCTTCCCAGGCATTGATGTCGTCCAGGTGCTGCTTGACTTGCTTTTTGGAGAGCTTGCCGTGCACGCGTGGCGATAGGACGTCCTCGTAGTGGGAGCGATTGAAGATGCCGACGATGCCGCGCGGCGGCACCTGTTGATGGCAGCGCCACAGGAAGTCGTGGCGAAGCTCCAGCGAGGTGGGCACTTTAAACGCGGCGACGTCGCACCCCTGCGGGTTCAGGCCGGTGAAGATGTGACGGATGGTGCCGTCCTTGCCGGCGGTGTCCATGCCCTGCAGCACAATCAGCAGCGCCTTGGCTTGCGAGGCGAAGAAGAGTTCCTGGAGATCCGCGAGTTGTTCGACATGCTTTTTCAGCACGGGCGCGGCCGCTTCAGTGTCTGGGAAGTCGCCGGTGCTGTCTGTCTTGATTGCGGAAAGGTTGACCTTGGCGCCGGGTTTAACCAGGTAGGGCGACTTTAGCTTCATGCGTGCGTGGCGTCCTTCGAGTATGTGCTGGGTCAGGGCAAACTGCTGACGCAACGGGCGCGACGAGCGCAAAGGTTACGCCACGGGAGGGTCGCAGCTATTGGCGGCGACGGCTCCCCGAGCTTCATGCACAAGGACTAGACCGTGGTGGTGGTTTTGGTCTCTTCGGCGGCTTTGGGCGTGACGATGTGGGCGGTTTCACCGGGCTTGGTGGCGCTGTTGGGCTCGTCGGTGATGCCCTTCATGCCTTCTTTAAAGCCGCGCAGGCCCTCGCCCAGGCCCTTGCCGAGCTCCGGCAGCTTTTTGCCGCCGAAAAGCACGATGGCGACCACGGCGAGGACGATCATGTGGGTCGGTGTGAAAAGTTCACCCATGGTGTTGTCTCCTGCTGCCGGCGACGACCTCCGCCCGAACAGCACTCTCTATTCTCGCACGTCGCAACGGGGTCGCCGGGCAGGTCTGTGCTTTGTTGACATTCGATGCAGAAACGGATGCGCGCACTTGGTCCTGGTGCTGAGCTCGAGGCGTCACGGCTCGTTTTGCCGTCCCGTTCGGCCTGAACCGTCCCGGTATTTGTACGTCCGGGTACGTTTTGGATACGTTTTCGCGAGGCATCTGGATGTATGCGCAGGGCGCTGCGCTCACCAAGGCCGTGCGCCGTTCGTCTGCATGGGGAGGTGTGCGGCACGGCGCGGTATATCCTGAACAAGTTGCGCGATTAGCATGTGCGCGAGTTTCCGCGGCGCCGGTTTGGCCGGAGCTATGCCCCAAAGAGGATTGTGTTGTCGAAAAACCGCTTCGCTGCCCGTTGCTTCGCGTTTCGCCTTCTGCTCGGCTCCTCCCTGCTCTCCCAACCTCTGCTGGGAGTGCGGGCTTCGGCGCAGACACCGGCTCCGGGTACCAGTTCAAGTTCCAGCCAGACGGGGACAACGGCAGCCCCTGGCACGGCGCCGATCGCCTCGCGCACGGTGGCTTCGCAGATTGCGCCGGTAAAAGTCGCCACCTATGACGAGAAGTTTGAGTTGTTTGCCGGGCTGAGCCTGATGAACGGCCAGGCCGGGCAAAACCTGCCCAAACGCTACAACCTGGGCGGTGCCGAGGTGATGGGCACGTACTGGCTGGGAAGCCATCTGGGCGTGGCGGCCGACTACCGGTGGGAGGGCGGCGATACCGACCTGATCCCCACCGCGGCGCTGCCGAACACCCGCGCGGCCGTGTTTCAGAACGTCATCTCCGGCGGCGTGAACTACCGCGGGCCGAAGAATCGGTACGCGGCCATTGAGTAC
>CAXTRU010000529.1:0-2165 GCA_964246665.1 uncultured Acidobacteriaceae bacterium | reverse complement strand
GGCGATCCAGCACGCTCGTTGAGGAGTCTGCAGGAATGCTCAGGTCCAAGCGATGGCTGCTGCCAGCCTTCTACGCACTCGCCACCATTCAGGTGGCATGGTGCTATCTATGGCTCACCCGGCCGTACGTCAACACCTTCCTGTATGAGCGCGGCCAGGAACGCATGCCCTTCCAGGGCCGCTGCCTGATGATGCTCCCCTTGCGTCTGGCGCACTCTATCGCGGCTCTCCGTGTGGCGGGCAAGCTGTTTGCTGTCGTGCCTGAGGTGCTCGTCCAGGCAGTGATCAACGTCGGCTGCCTCGCCCTTACCGGCGTGCTGACCACACGCATTTACCAGGCCAGCTCACGTCGCCGGCTGCTAACACCGCTTGTCTACCCCCTGGTGCTCGCCGCCTTCGCCGCCACCTATCTCCTGCACACCGTGCAGAACTTCCGCTTCATCTACGACCTGCCAAGCCTTGCCTTCTTCACCTCGGCGTTGTACCTGCTCTACTTTCGCCGTCATTGGGGTTGGTTCGTCGCCTTGTTTGTCGTTGCCACGGTCAATCGCGAAACCACGCTGCTGCTGTTGCCGATCTACTTGATCGACCACGCGTTTCAGCACGGTCAGGTTCGCATCAAACGGCTCCTTCAACCCCGAAGTCTTGCGGTGGTAGTTCCGCTTGCCTTGTTTTGGATTGCGTGGGAGATTGCGATCCGCCATCACTTTGCGACGAACCGGTCAGAGTTCTATCCGCGCCTGAACTGGAACGTGAAGTCGTTGCTGCTGCCGCATGCGTGGCCCCAGATGTTGTCCGCCTGCGGCTACCTGCTCCCCTTCGCCCTCATCATGCGTCGCCGCATCCCGGACCCTCGCCTGCGTGCCTGGTTGTGGCTTGTGCCCATCTGGCTGGTATTCATGTTCAGCTACGGCATTCTGATTGAGACTCGCGTCTTCGGTGAGCTGATCCCTCTGTCCGTCTGCGCCAGCACCCTGATCCTCGAAGAAATGCTGCTCGCCCGTGTGCGCGATCTCGGTCAGCAGAAGTTCGGTCTTCACGAGACACGGCGAGCGGATCTGCGCGAAGCAGCCTGAACTCTGGCCTGACCTTTTGGAAGGTAAGGTTCACCACAACCTTGGCTTCAGCTCTGTCCGCGCCGTGCCGAGCTTTGACAAGGTGCCGAAGCTGAACCTGACGCATAAAGCTGAGCGAACTAGGGCAAAACCAACGCGCGAGCACCCAGCCCCTCCGCTCGTCCAGAATGGCTGAAACTCTGCCTATGGGTGACGTACATAGGGAGGTTTAGGGTTCCCTGCGGGACAGCGATCTCATATGGTGGACTTGGCACGCGCGGCGTAAATGTCACCTGTGAGCCGGGACAGAGAAAGTATGTGGTGAGGTCCGTGAGGCTCTTGTTCTTTACGAAGGCATCCTGCAGATCGATGTCACGTGGCGTGACTGGATCAAGGCCGAGGTGCAGCCCACCGCTGTCCGTGGAGCCTCGATTCGTAAACGGGTGCCTCGGCCCATCGGTATCGCAAGCCGTATTCTGCACCGCAAATGTTGTTATGCCAGCCGGGGCATCGTGGAGAGGATAGCGGCACCGCACCAAGCTGCCCTCGGGCGTAACTTGGCAGAGGCCATGGCCAGGCGCGGCGAAAGTGCGCGATGCCGGAACCGTGATCGTCGTTGGCGTGCCTAGGGTATAGGGCTGAACAGCGATGTGGAGAGCAAACGTAACGGGTTCGGAGCGCAGCCGTTCGTAGATCGTAGCCGGCATATAGATGCCGATGTGCTGGGGATCACTGGTAGTGGCGAAGTTCTGTTCGCTTTGGTAGGTTGATTTCCAGGTGAATCCGTTTCCAGCACGCAGTATGAGTTGCGCTCCGTTGAGACTGATCTCTTGTAGGTTCGGTTGTGGTTGAAAGCGCACTGGCAGCTGTAGAAGGACGTCGTGATCGAAGGGTAGCGGTGGCTCACCGGTCCCAGGCTGCTGCTCTCGTGGGTCAGAATCGAATGCGAGCACCGGCGCCTCATGGGATGCGGCGTAAGCATGGTGAACCAGCAGGGTAGTGGGCGCCAGAAGCACAAAGAACAGCAGCAACACCGGCAGGCCAAGCAGCGCGAGGCGTGCCTGCAGTACAGGTCGACGAGCGTACATGGCGCGCACCACGGCGGTAAGC
>CAXTRU010000528.1:0-2169 GCA_964246665.1 uncultured Acidobacteriaceae bacterium | reverse complement strand
ACTCGCGCTAGCGCAGGATCTTGTACGGCACAGCCATGCGGAGGCGCGCACCAGCATCGCAAAGCTGCGCCCACAGGAGATGCAGCAGCACGGCCTGCTGCCGGGCCTGGCAGATAGTGCCTTAAAGCTGATTGGCAGGGGCGGCGTCTGCGTCGAGACAGAGATACGGGGAACACCGCGTGCCACCGCCATCAGAATCAATGACGCCCTGTTCCGTATCGGGCAGGAGGCTATCGCCAACGCCATCCGGCATGCAGACCCGACCAAGCTGCAGATCATCCTCGAAACACAGGAGAAGCACCTGATCCTTTCCATCCGGGACGATGGCGTTGGTTTTGGCTTTACCGAAGAACAAGAAGGCCAAACTCTCGGTCTGCTCAGCATGCAGAAACGCGCCGAGGCGATCGGCGCGGAGCTCGTGATCGCAGGTCGGCCGGGGGAAGGAACAACCGTCTCGGTTATCGTGCCCTTGCCGCGATACCCTTCGTTCTTCCAACTGCGCCAACGAATGCTTTCCAGCTGACGCGATGCCTCCAGGTTAGGGACAGCTCGCGGTACCGGCGGCCTGACCCCAGTCCCACGCTGTGCGAGGCACCGCGCAGGCCGGTTTTCCGGGCTTAGGAGGGCTCTAGACCTCGATCAAGCCGAGGTGAATCGCCGCCGTGGCAGCCTCCGTGCGGTCAGAAACATCGAGCTTGCCGAGAATGTTGTTGACGTGGTTCTTCACGGTAAGACTGCTGATAAACAGGGTCTCGCCGATCTCTTTGTTCGTCATGCCCTTGGCGACCAGGCGCAGAATGCCGATCTCCCGTTGGGTCAGGTCGGCTCTGGACATCCTGGACACCAGCCGCTCGGCGATGTCCCCACGGATAAAGCGGCGTCCGGCATGTACGGTCAAAATGGCGGAGATCATCAGGTCAAGACCGGTTTCCTTGGAAAGGTATCCCCACGCGCCCGCTTGCACCGCCTGGTAGATCTCTTCATCGCTCAGGAAGCTGGTCAGGATGATGCTTCGCGTTCTGAGCTGCAGCCGCTTGATCTCGCGAAGAACCTCGACTCCGCCCATCTTCGCCATTCTGAGATCGAGCAGGACGACGTCGACGTTCGACGTTTGCATGGTGTGAAGCGCGATCTCCCCGTTGGCTGCCGTTCCCACCACGTCGACCTCGGGCCGGGTCGCGAGCATGCTCATCAAACCAGCGCGCACAACAGGGTGGTCGTCGACGATCAAAACACGTATCGCTGCTTCCGTGCGTCGCGTCATCAGGGGTCGTTCCGTACGAAGTATGCCACAGCCCATGAACGACCGGCAGCCGCGTATCCCTTGCCGCTTTGGGTCAACGGACCGTTGTTTCTTCCGCACTGCCCACGCGCCTGCAAGAGGAGCCTGCACATCCGCTGATCGGCCGCAGCGCCAGAGGAGCCGGTCCAATCTCTGCTACGGAATGGTCGACAAGGTATGTGATCCGCGGGTCACGGCTTTTCCTAGAACCGCAACGCCATAGCCACAGTTACGCCGGAAAACTGTAAGGCGCGCAGAGGCCTGACGGCGTCCCCAAAACCGGTTCCTTGCGAGGCGCGCCAGCCGCTGCCCCGGCGAGCAGGCACGGCGTGGGCTGTAGGATGGGCGGGTTGGGTGGAGGCGTGATGGCGCAGCGAACGGATGGGCGTGGGACGGGCTTTTACGATGCGGCGCTGGCACGACCGGAGCCGCCGTCCCAACCGTCGCGCGCGGCGTTCTGGACGGGATGGGTGCTCACGGCGTTGCCCTCGCTCTTTTTGCTGAGCGGCAGCATCATGGCGGCGCTGCGGTCCCCGCAGGTGGTGGAGGGCACAGCCAGGGCGGGCTTTCCGGCCAGCTTTCTGCCGATCCTGGCGGCGGTGGAGTTCGGCTGCATCGTGCTCTACCTCATCCCGCGGACGGCGGTGCTGGGTGCGCTGCTGCTGACCGCGTACTTTGGCGGCGCGGTGGCCAGCCACGCGCGGTTAGGGCAGGCGCAGTGGGTTGTGCCGGTAGTGTTTGGGGTAGTGGTGTGGTCGGGGTTGCTGCTGCGGCGGCCTGGGCTGCGGCGGTGTCTCCTGGCGGGAGGATAACGATGGATCCAGCGGCGGAGAACGGGATTGTGCGGGTGCGGAGCCAGTTTTCGGTGGCGGAGACGGTGGGGCGGC
>CAXTRU010000527.1:0-2186 GCA_964246665.1 uncultured Acidobacteriaceae bacterium | reverse complement strand
CGACAACACCTCCGGCGCGGGCACGGACGGAAGGGGCACGGCTTCAGCCGTGCCATTAGCCAGCCAGCAAAGCAGGGGCTTTGGCCCCGGAGGTATGCCGGGTGCCCCAGGTCCCGACTCCGGGACCTGGGTGTCCAGTGCACCCCAGGGGAGCACCCCAACCTCCCCCTGCTTCAGCCCAGCCACCTTCTTCTCCGCCCTCCTCAAGCAGCTCTACCTCGACCAGAACTACGTCCCCAAACACATCTACGTCCCCGTCGACTTCCCCGACCGCGCCCTCCTCGCCGACCTTCTGCGCGAGCGCTCCGGCCACAAAATCGAAATCGCCGCGCCGCAACGTGGCGACAAGCGCTCGCTCGTCGACCTTGTGTGTCAGAACGCCAAACAATCCTTCGATCAGCGCTTCCGCACCTTGATCCCCACCGCCAAGGCGATGGCCGAAGCGCTGGGCGATGCGCTCAACCTGCCGGACCCGCCCGAACGCATTGAGTGCTTCGACATCTCGCACATCCAGGGCGCGGAAAGCGTCGCCTCCATGGTGGTCTGGGAAAAAGGCGCGATGAAGAAGGCGGACTACCGCAAGTTCCAGGTCAAGACGGTGACCGGCGTCGACGACTTCGCCTCCATGCGCGAGATCGTCACGCGCCGTTACAGCAAATTCGCCCAGGGCGCGCAGCCCACCGGCAAGGACGCCACGCTGCCTTCGCTGGTGCTGATCGACGGCGGCCTCGGCCAGCTCCACGCCGCGGCGGACGCCCTCGATGCGCTGGGCCTCACCACGCTTCCGCTCGCCTCCATCGCCAAGCGCGAAGAGGTGATCTACCTCTCCGGGCAGGAAGACGACCCCGTCATCCTGGACCGCCGCAGCCCGGTTCTGCACGTCATCCAGAAGATCCGCGACGAATCGCACCGCTTCGCCATCGGCTACCACCGCAAGCGCCGCGAGATGCGCGACCGTGTCAGCGAGCTGGACGAGATCCCCGGCGTAGGCCCCACCACACGGCAACGCCTTCTGACGCACTTCGGCAGTGTGCGCGCGCTAAAGCAAGCCGCCGAGCAGGCACCCGACAGCCTGCGCGCCGTAGTCAACGCCGCAACCGCAGAAAAGATTCGCGCCTTCTTCGCCGCGCAAACCACCACCCCAGGCAACAACAACCCTGACGTCCTGCTCTCGTCGCTCACCTAGACACGAACCGTTAGCCAGGCCCGCGTTTCGGGGAAGAAAGCTACAAACGGCGAACACAACGCGTGCTTGAAGCTCTCATTTCGCCTCCCGAATGGCGTGCCAACTGGGGGCGATTGTCTGTAGACAGCCCAAATTTTATGCCGAGTAGTTGCGCTTTCTCTTGCGTAACAGGAACCTACAAACGCCGTCATGAGAACCGCAGCGGAATATCGGCAGAAACATTCGTTTGTGCTGACGGCCCGGTCGGGCAGCCTTGCTTCCGTTAATGCGACCTCACGGTACTAATCCGCGATTGGTCTGTAAGCTGTCTTTGGTCTGCCTTTTCCTAAGCACCAATACGTAAACGCCACCCAGTAAGCGGGCAGGTAAAAGAGTAGCGTGCACCGCAGCATGAGCCCCTGCGCACCGAAGTACTGCGCACGGCTAAGCTCTCTAAGGATGTGGCCGTGGCTGTCAATCACATACTGCCCATCGACAGTGTTCGGCACCCCGCCATGAAAAGCCACCGCAAACCACACCATGGCACCCAACGCGCAGACATTGAGAATCCAGCCAATGGGAACCGTCGCGAACGGAGCATCCTGGGCGAAGCCTTCGAGATGGAACGTGAGGATGCGAGAGCGTGCAGGGCGTTTCTCACGTCTCAATACTGCCCCATAAAGGGCCAGTCCGAGAATGCAAAGAGCGATCTCAATCAATGAATGACTCGCGGCGGCCTTTTCAGAGTAGCTGAACGCGAACGCTGTGGCGCACAGGCTCAGCCCGATCAAGCTCAAGGAAGGAAAGGCCCACGACGAAGAGTTGGCTCGGCGCATGTTTGGCTTCCAGCTAAATAGTAGCTTTGTGTCACAGAGGGGGTCGAATCGATTCGTCTCGACAAACGCCGTTAAGGGAAGTTGAGGCTCGCCGAACGGCTCGGGAAGCTGCTCAGATCAGATCACTTCCGCTAAATGGGATGAGCAGGTCACTCCGAAGGAGGAGACTGTTCCCATGAAGAAGT
>CAXTRU010000526.1:0-2186 GCA_964246665.1 uncultured Acidobacteriaceae bacterium | reverse complement strand
TCCGTGGGGTGTCGAGTGGCGCGCCGGGCGGGAGGCCGATTCGGTTTTGGGGTAGTTGCGGGGGAGCGGATGCCTCCACGGAGGACGGATTTTGCGGGAACGTAACGTTACTCTCACCGAGGCTTGGTAGATTGGGGCGCTGGCGAAGGCCGGATTTCTGGCTTGCCCGGCCTAAGGAGACTTCATCGTGGGTTTTGTGCGTTCCAAGCGTCCTTGTTCTTTGGTGGCGGCGTCTGCGCTGCTTGTCACTGTGTGTGCGGGTGTGGCGCCGGTGGCGTTTGGGCAGTTTTCGCCCAACAACCTGGTGGTGAGCCGCAGCGTGTATGACAACAAGGCCGGGAACGTGACCGTCGGCGAAATCCTGCCGCCCAATTGCGCCTTGACCACCGGCGGGTGCCCGACGACAGGGACCGGAGCGACCTACAACGGCGTGTATCCGTATGTGTTCAACAACGACCTGTACGACGGAAATTTCGGCATTACCTCGCCGATCTATCTGGATGAGCTATCGCTGACGGGCAAGTTGCTCAACACGCTGGCGGTGCCGACCGGCACCACGAAGCAAGCGGCCACGGCGAACCAGCTGGTGACGAGCTTCAGTTCCAAGTCAGAGTTGGCGTTGAATCTTTCGACCGATGGCAAGTACCTGAGCTTTATGGGCTATGTGGCGCAGGTGAATGCCTTGGATGTGTCGAACTCAAACACGCCGTTGGTGATCGATCCGACGAATCCGGATGGGCAGACGCCGACCTATCGTGCGGTGGCGCGGGTGGGGGCGAACGGTAATTTCCAGTTTACGGAGACCAACGCGTACAGCGGCAACAACGGGCGGGCGGCGATTCTGAACAGCGCGGCCGATGTGTTCTACACGGCCGGGAACGCGGGGAACGGCAGCACTCCGCAGCCGAACGGCGTGATTTTGGGTGCGGGCGCGCAGTTGATTTCGGAGGCAAACTCGCTGGAGAGGACGCAAAACCCGAGCTCGCCGACGCCGGTGGGCAGCTTTTCGGTAACGGAGCTGGGCGACAAGGCGGACAAGGTCGGCAAGGACGATAACTTCCGCGGCATGACCGTGTTCAACAACGTGCTGTATTACACCAAGGGCTCGGGCGGCAACGGCGTGAACACGGTGTACTTTGTGGACACGACCGGCAAGGCGTGCCCGAACGGTGTGGGCCTGCCGGTTGGCGGCGCGCCGTTGCCGACCGCGCCGGATGCGTACAGCCGGAGCACGCTACAGACCCGCGGGCCGGCCAACAACATGTGCATCCTGGCCGGCTTCCCGACCACATTGGCGAAGACCGCGTCGCCGCTGCTGTACCCGTTTGGGATCTTCTTTGCGGATGCGCACACGTTGTATGTGGCGGACGAGGGCGACGGCTACACGGGCGGCACGGATCTGTACACGCACGCGGCGGCGCAGACCATCAATGGCGGGCTGCAGAAGTGGGTGTTCAACTCGGCGACGAACACGTGGCAGTATGCGTACACGATGAAGAATGGTCTGGGTATCGGCTCGCCGTACGTGGTGAACAAGTACCCGACGGGCAACAACCCGGCGACGAACCTGCCATGGGCGCCGGCGACCGATGGGCTGCGCAACATCACGGGCGTGCTGGAACCGAATGGGCTGGTGGCGATTTACGCGGTGAGTTCGACGGTGAGCGGCAATGGGGATGTGGGTGCCGATCCGAACAAGGTGTTCCTGCTACTGGATGTGTTGTCCAACACCAGTGCCACGGCACCCGCGGCGATGTTGCCGGCGTATGAGGTGAAGGCGGCGAAGTCTGGTGAGGTGCTGCGCGGTGTGTCGTTTACGCCGGGGACGGACTTCGCGAAGATCAAGAACCTGTATTGAGGGTTGGTTGTCTGTGGGTCTTCCGCTTGGCTTAGTGGCTGGGCGGAGGAACGCAGATTCCCTTCGGGAATGACAACGAACGAAGGGTGTTGTGGAGGCTCTACCGGTTGGCTGTTGTGGCTGGCTTGAGGAACGCAGATTCCCTTCGGGAATGACAACTAAGGCGACAAGAAGGTTTGAGGGCTGCTCCTGCTGTATGGGAGTGGCCCTCTTGTTCATGTTTGGTTGCTGTTGAGGGCTAGGGTGCGGAGTTCACCGATGAGGTAGACGGAGCCTGTGGCGACGATGATGCCTTCCGGTGGAGTGAGGGCCTGGGCCTGTTGGAGCG
>CAXTRU010000525.1:248-2187 GCA_964246665.1 uncultured Acidobacteriaceae bacterium | reverse complement strand
GCACCAACTGCTCGGCATCAGCAAGCGCTGGAATAAGTACATCCACGGCGCGCGGCACCAGGCCGCTGCTGTGGCCTGATCTATGACGCGGACGGCGCAGCGCCGAGACCGCTCACGAGGTCTGTGGAGGTGAAGGCCGAGGGTGTCGGCAGCGTGATGCGCCGGAAAATGATACTAACTTTTGGGTTAAGCAGCGAAGAGCAGCAAACCCCGAGGGCTTAGTCATTGCGTAACGTCAACGTACTACAACAATGGGATGCAGGACCGGGAAGCAATCCTAGCGCTCAGCCGCCGCAGCGTGTTAGCGGGAGCGTTGCTTCTAGGCGGCGCCACAACAGCACGGGCGGCGATCGCCCCGGTCGTCGGCCCGGCAACACCCGCTCCCACGGATGAGGCGAGATCAATCGACGCCTGGGCCAATTACAACAGCCGCTTGATACAGCGATTGAACGATGCAGGCGGTGGATCTTTCGACGCGGCCTTTTCGAGGGCGCTTCTCGACCGAGTGAACGTCTTCCGCCGAAAACTGGCGCTTAGGCCTTATGTGTGGCATGAGGGCCTTGCAATCTGTGCGCGCGCTCATGCCGGTGACATGGCCGCCCGCAACTATTTCGCGCATGCGGCCCCGGAGGGCTTCACCCACTTGCATCGAGTGGCACTTATCGCCAGAGATCTCTGCGGCCCTACTGCTGAGAACCTAGCTTGGCGCGAAAGTCCAGGCGGCACTAGCCCTGACGATATCGAAAGCCTCTGGGAACTTAGTCCTGGACATCGCCACAACCTGCTTCGAGGAGATTACGGCAGCGCAGGCTATGGTGTAGTGAGGGTTGGCGACTCAATCTATGCTGCAGGTGTGTACGCCGACGCTTCCATCCGGCTGTCCTCTGCTCTGCCGCTGTGGGTCAACAAAGAGTCGGATTTACAACAGGCGCTGGCGGACGCGTCGCCAGCGATTGAAAACTTGGCGCTGACCCACCCTTTCCAAACCCCAACGTGGGTGACCACGCCGTCGCGCAGGATGCCCGTGCTTCAGGAGGGAGCATGGCAGGTACGCCCGATGCGCAAAACTGAAGATGGTCGGTTTGCGGTCGTCTCGGGCCCACTCTTCTTCCGTGAGTAAAGTCCGCAGCGCCACAGCCATGGCCGGTGTCGGCGAAGACGTCGGGGCTAAGCGGCTTCACGCCCCGCTGACCGGGCATCATCGATGGGCCGAGATCATGGTGCCTAGTAATGAGGTCGAGGCCTTCGAGCTCTCGGGTAAGCAGGTTCTCTTCCACGCGGGATCTCAGCAGCTGACGATGCTCAATGAGAGCGCAGCTTGGGTCTGGGCAGGCCTGACCAGCGGCTATCTTGGACGCGATGTTGTTGCTGATCTCCAACGGCGCGGTCTGACGGATGATCAGGCTGCTGATTGTGTCGAAGGCATTCTCGCGCAGTGGCTTGCAACGGGCTGGATTCATCCGCAAGTCCTTGCCAAACGTCTATCTGAGCCCGCGCAGACTCAGGTTTCTCTTTCGATCCTAGACGTCGGTATCGATGTCTTGTTACACGGCTCCCGCATTCCAGACGGCCTGAACGACCTGCTTTCGCCGCTGCGTGGCAAGGCTCCGCTGCGACACGAGTTGAGCGTAATTGAGTGGGTTGATGGCTTTTTTCTCGTGGTCGATGGACAGTGTCGAGGATTTCTACGGGCGGAGACAATCGTTCCTGCAATCAAAGCGGCCCTAACAGAACGTCTCACACGATCCATGAATCTGGGGTTTTTCGCCCACGGCGCCCTCCTCGATGGTCCAGCAGGGCGCCTATTTCTGTCCGGACCACCGGCCTCGGGAAAGTCAACCTTGGCCTTAGCGCTCTTCGAAGCCGGTTTCCGCTGTCTTTCAGACGACATCGTCCGAGTCGATCCATCTGGACGGGCCACGGGCGCACCCTTTGCCGC
>CAXTRU010000525.1:0-238 GCA_964246665.1 uncultured Acidobacteriaceae bacterium | reverse complement strand
GGTGGCCCCTTCTTCCGGGATTAGCCACTCGCATCGAGGCTTTGCCTGTTCATCGGCGAGCGGACGGCCAAGCGGTGCGTTACCTGCCGACGGTGATTTCACCAGGAGAAGGGCGCCACCTCGACGACTTCATAGTCCTGCAACGTTGTACCGAGGGATCGGCCGTTATGGAGCCGGTGTCTGAACTTGATGCGCTTAAGGTGCTTTTGACAGACGCTTTCGCGACTAAGGGCTGCAT
>CAXTRU010000524.1:0-2189 GCA_964246665.1 uncultured Acidobacteriaceae bacterium | reverse complement strand
CGGACCGGCCCCGCTTCCTCACTTCCGTTTCCCTTTGTGTCCTCACCTCGTCACGTATGGGCTTCCAGCACTGGCCGGAACTCATCCGAGGGTGCCTCAAGAGTCGGGAGAGCCATCTCGAAGAAGAAGCGGATGAGGGCCAGAGCCGAAGCGCTGCGGTCGCTGTCTCTGCGGCGAACCCGAAGTCATGGATGGCTGTTAACGGCCGGAGCTCAACCAGTGCTGTCGACCTCGGAAGGCATCACGCCATGCCAGCATCTGCTGCGTACGCGCCAGCACGTTCTCTGGCAAGACCTCAACGGCGGCGTTGCCGCCTACCGCGTTGACCAGAAGGGGCGCGAGTTCTCGGAACATACTATTTTCCTTCGTAGAATTGGGATCTGACGAAACCGGAGGTTGAGACTCATCAAGAACGGGGTGAGTAACCGACCACTACGTGTGAGTGAGTAGGCGGAGTTCGTGTACTGCCACCGGGCGTGGTGCCTGAAGATGGTGTGCAAGAACCGTCCAGCGCTGAAGCCCGAAGCTGTGCGACGTGACTGCTTGGACATGGTCGATGTCTCTACCCTGGCTGTCCTTGCTGTCGAGCTTCGCCGTGACGGTTTCACCGTTCATGCGAGCGATCGCGAACGGACATGGAGGGGGCAAAGGTCGCCTTGCCTTGGAGGCTCCCACGGTAATCTGAACCGTTCATCTCCACCACAACGCACATCTCGCCCAGCCGCGAGAGCATACGTTCGCCGATGCGGTCGCCCAGCGTTTCCGAGCGCGCCGCGGCACGCGCCGGACCGGTTGGTGCCCCTGCGGGCGCGTAAGGTAGGTTGGTGGTGATGATCGTGGTCTTGCGGTCGTTATAGCGTATGTTGAGCAGGTGCTCGACCATGTCGCTCACCCAATCGGTCCGGCGAGCCGCGCCTAGCTCGTCCAGCACCAGCACCTCGGCTTCCAGGGCGGGTCGCAGGACCTCGCGCTCGGTCCGATCGCTATTGGCGGAGTAGGAGTTCTGGATCTCTTTCAGCAGCTCCTTGCAGTCGACAAAGCGGCCGTGAACGCCTCTCTCGGTGACCAAAGCATGCAGAATGCTAATCGCCAGGTGAGTCTTACCTACACCGCAGGGGCCAACAAACAGCAATCCATTGCCGCAGGTGTCCGCCGGATAGCCCCTGACGAAGCCGGCGGCCTGCAGCTTGGCTTCGCGCAGGCTGCGATGCGCGCCCGCCGAATCGATCCAAAAGTTGTCCAGCGTGCACTCACGATGGCGCTCCGGAATGCGCGCAGCAGACAGGCGCCGGCGACGGCGCTCGGTAACGCGACAGGAGCACTCCGCCACGGCGCGACGACCGTCCGGGCTTTCCACAAGACGATGTCCAGCGCCACTACAGATGAGACAAGGTTCCGACATAAGGTTGACTCCGTCACAGGAGCGGGCTGCTCCTAGTATTGCACCGCCAAGCGAATGGAACAGATCGATAGCCCACCGACAACAGCGCGCCCTGCACAATACCATAGACACCCTCATTGCCTCTGCCGCTCAGGTCACCAAGTAAGAACAGAAGCACTCGCCTTCAGTGAGCCACAGCGATCCGGACTCAAAGCCGCTATAAGCCTCCGGCCGGGATCATAGACTGTCCCGGCTCCCCGCCACGATCTCTCCCTTGAGTTTGGCCCCCTTTCCACTTCGAGCTTCGAGGAGTGGAGAGACACTTACCCATGCCGTGTCCAAAGAGAGCACTCCCGTCGGGACACCCCCAAACACGGGTCCTGGTTTGTCGCAGTGCGCTACCTGGGATCCCAGATCCCGGCCGTAGGGCACGACGGCCGGCCGCTGTAGCCCAACCCCTTACCCGCTAGAGAACGAAGCCCGGAGCTGGTCCGGGCTTCTGGAGGTAGCGTGTCTTTAATTGGCGCTGCGTAGCAGCGTGCTCTTCCTTTTCCCCCCAACTTCGGCGACGCAGAGACAACCCTCGGCCTGTAACACCCTGAATATGTCGGTCTGCTGACGGGTGCACTACTGGCCACATTCAGGTAATTCAGAACAGTCTGGCTCCCGTCGACCTGGCAATCTCTGTTGACGCGAGCACCTTCGTAACTTGGCTGCTCTAAGTGTGATGTCGCCATGGGCCACGGTTGGCGTGCATGGCAAATGCAAAAAAGGCATTTGAAGGCGGGGGCAGTTGGGGGGGAGGGGG
>CAXTRU010000523.1:0-2201 GCA_964246665.1 uncultured Acidobacteriaceae bacterium | reverse complement strand
GCATTGAAATTCAGCCACGTGTCTTTTACGAAGACCTGAAGAATTACGTGCTGTACGTGCAGGACGTGATGCCCGGCAGCAACGGCACAGCGTTGTGGAAGAACGTCTTTCTCGCCGATCTGTCTACGCCGGCATCACCCCACATCATCACGGCAAAGGATGCTGTTGTGCTCGGCAGCGGGCAAACGCTGCACCTCGAGCTTTCTGACGGCGGCCGGCATGACACCTCCGTCGCTCATCCCGATCAGTACGACCTATCGACGTTCTCCTCCACCGATCTTCCCGTCCAGACCGCCCAGCAGGAAGAGACACAGCACCTCACGCGACGCGACACGCCTCTGCAGGCCATGACCACTGCGGATGTGCGCGCCCACACGCGCGACCCGGACCGCAGCCGCGCACAGATCTACAAGATTGAACTGCAACGCCGCCTGGCGACGCCCACGGCCTGCCTCGTGCTCATGCTTGTCGGTGTTCCGCTCGGCCTCAGCTCCAAGCGTGGCGGCAAGGGCGCTGCCTTTGTGCTGACGCTGTTGCTCGTGTTCCTCTACTATTTCGCCTCCACGATGGGCATCGCGCTTGCACGTGACGGCAAGTTGCCTGCGGTCGTCGGCGTGTGGGCTGCCAACATCCTTTTCACGGTGGCAGGCGTCCTGCTTGTTGGTCAGATCTCCACTGGCGGCGCAGCACTGGCAGCCATTGCGTCGCTCGGCACAGCCATCCGCAGATCCACGCGATCGCAGGAACTCGCTGCCGCGGCCGATGCAGCAGCCAATACAGGCTACGGGCGCTCCACGGGCCTCATGCAGCGCTTACGTCGCGCCCTGCATGCGCGCTTCCCACTCATTCTGGACGAATACGTGATGGGCAGCTTTCTGCGCAACTTCGCGCTTGTGCTCGTCTCCATCACAGGCCTCTTTCTCATCTTCACGTTCTTTGAACTTGTCGGCGACATCGTCCGCTATCACGTCCTTTTCGTCACAGTGGGTGACTACCGCCGCTGGTCACGGTAGGCGACTACCTGATCAACCTCATCCCCTACGTGCTCTATAACGTGGCCCCGGTGTGCTCGCTGCTGGCCGTGCTCATCACCTTCGGCGCGCTCAGCCGCTCCAGCGAGCTCACCGCCATGAAAGCCACCGGCGTCAGCTTGTATCGCGTGGTTGCACCCATCCTTGTCATCGCAGCCATCCTTGCAACGTCGTTGTTCGCCTTCGACGAACTCTATCTTCCACAAGCCAATCGCCGTCAGGAGGCTCTGCTCTCCACCATCAAGGGCAAGCCTGCACAAACGTTTCTTCGGCCCGACCGCAAGTGGATCTCCGGCCAAACCAACGGTGCCGGCGACCCGACGCGCATCTTCTACTATCAGTTTTTCGACCCGGACAAAGACGTCTTCGCGAACCTGACGGTCTTTGAATTTCAGCCCGGCACGTTTGCCCTCAATCGCCGCATCTTCGCCTCATCCGCGCATTGGGACACACAGACCTCGCGCTGGATCTTGGACGACGGCTGGCAACGCACCTTCCAACCAGAAACTGTTTCCAGCTTCTCGACCTTTAGCGTTGCGACCTTCCCTGAGATCCGCGAGCAACCGGCGTACTTCAAGAAAGAAGAACGCCCGTCGCAGGAGATGAGCTACGACGAGCTAACCCGCTACATCAACGATCTGCAGCAGTCCGGCTTCGATACGACGCGGCTTCGCGTTCAGCTCAGCCGCAAGCTTGCGTACCCGCTGGTCACGCTGGTGATGGCCATCATCGCCGTGCCGTTCGCGCTCAGCACCGGTAAACGCGGCAACATCGCGGGCCTGGGCACAGCCATCGGTGTAGCGATTGCGTACTACATCGTCGCCAACATCTTTGAGAACCTCGGCGATGTTGCCTCACTGCCGGCCATGCTAGCCGCATGGTCACCCGACCTGCTGTTTGCGATGGTGGGCAGCTACCTATTGCTGCGCACGCCCACGTAGCCGTACCACCTAGGATTGTGTGTCTTTTGCCCTGAGCGAGTTGCGAGCCCGTCTCCGTACAACTGCGGAGGCGAGCAAGGTTGGGAAGGTGTCGAATCATCGTCCATGCGCTATGTGCTCGCTTACCATCATCCTGCGCTTCAGCAAGCCACCCGCCGCCAGCAAGCCCGTGGACAACAGCAGCAGCGACGAGGGTTCAGGGGTGACGCTTGCGGTGAGCGGAAGGTCG
>CAXTRU010000522.1:0-2218 GCA_964246665.1 uncultured Acidobacteriaceae bacterium | reverse complement strand
GAGCAAGAAACGCGATCGTCGCCCGATGAAACCAACCCATGCAAACAGCTCCTCACGGGCGCGCAGCCCGCATCCCCTCTTTGTACAACAGGGGACGAGCGAAGTTTGCGAGTCGCCGCGCAGGTCACTTCAAGGCTGCGGGATGGTTTGAACCAGCTCCGCACCTGGCTGCCCGTGGTCGCCGCCCGCGCCCACTGAAGCGACCGAGTAACGATAGCGCACACCCGCCCGGACGGCCGGATCAGCATACGACAGCCCGGTGATCGGCTGCGGAGTCAACTGGACGGGTGCACCGCTTGCTTCTGCCCGGAAGACGAGGTACCCCGCGGCTCCATCGAGCGGCTGCCAAACCAGGTCGATTTCCGGCGCCGTCAGCGTATTCACCAGCGCCTCAAGACCCGGCGGTGGCGGAGGCGGCGGAGCATTTGCGGTGGCCGCAACGGTGGTGGTGGCCGGCAGGCTGCTGGCGGTCAGGGTCTTGCCCGCGAACTGCAGCGACCGGGTGCGAACGACGGTATAGCGCTGCTCAACGCCAGGCCTGGCGCCCGTGTCGATCGCGCCTCCTGGATCGTGCGCCGCGGGCTCGACTGCCAGCAGGTCGGTGTGGGGCGGCGGTGCAGCCGTGGACCTGGGCGGAGCGGGAGTTACGCCTGCAGCGGCATGGCCTGTCCGCTCGACCTGCAGGACGGTCCGGTCCTGGTCAGCTGCCGGATCCATCTGCCAGCGCAGCGCGACACCGTTCAGCACGGGCGCCGCGACCAGACCGCGAACGGCGGGCGGAGCCGTACCGGCCAGTGTCTCGATCGAAACATACTTTGCGCCCCTGCCGTTCAGCACGCGAACGCGGTAGAAAAGGGGCCGCAGGCTGCCGCTGGCCAGCGATTGCGGCAGCACATCATGAAAGTCACCGGGGCTACCAGCCGTTACCGCGACATGGCCGGGAGCGGGACAGGTGGTGGCGGCAGCGGTCTCACTGCGGCAGATCTCCGCCGTCAGCGCCCCGGCGCCATGCTTCCCGGCAAGGTGAACGCCGTCTGTCGTCTTGGATGGAGTGTCCCAATGCAGGGCAACTGCATTGCCGGTCCGGTCGGCGGATACAGCGGTGACCTGCGCGGGCAGCTTCAGCGACGGCGGGTGCAGCGGCCCCTGGCTTGCGCAGCCTGAGAGCGCCGAAGCCATGCAGATGGATATCACTACAGCTGCAAAATGCGCCGGATGGCGTAAAACGGCAGGGCTGGGCTGCAGGTTGGCGGTAGCTGCCGCGTTACTCTTCATCCACACAACAAAAGCCTAGCATTGCGTTGCGAGGTGCCTCGCGGCGTGGCGCGTGCATTAGAAGGTTTACCTCGAAAGTTCGCAAGCGTTTGCCCGACATTTGGCAATCCAATCCTCCGTCAGGCACGTACATCTTTTGACGGGATATCAACATCTTTTTGGCTTGTGAGATGGGCCGACCGTCAGGAGCGTAAGAATGGAACTCGAGATCGACCCCCAAGATCTTGCGAACAAGCAAGTTATAGCTGCCGAGACCACTGAAAAGGATGCCCGTGCGGCAACCGAAGCGGCAGAAAACTTTATTTCAGAAAAACGCCTTGGCGAACGGATCAAGCACCTGCGCCTCCTCTCACAGCTCGAAACCGGTCGCGGGATCCCGACGCTACGCAACGTGGCGCGCATCGCGCGGGTCTTCTCAAAAGATCTGAACTACTTCTTTGAGCCGGAACCGAAAACGTTGTTCCGTGTGCAGCGCAGCAAGGACCGCATCCGCCTGCCGCAGAGTGGGACCGACGACCCCTCGTACTACTTCGAATCGCTTGGCTACCTGGTGCCGGACCGCCAGCTGGATCCGTACTTTGCCGAGTTCCTGCCCAACATGACAGGCCGCCGCGCCCATCAGCACCCGGGTTGCGAGTTCCTGTACGTGGTTGACGGCGAACTCGATATTGTTCACGGCGATGTCAGGCACCGGCTGGAGGCGGGCGACGCTGTGTACTTCCACGCCAACACTCCTCACAGCTACAGCAACAGCAGCAGCGCACCGGCAAAGGCCCTGATCGTGACCCTGCAGGGTTCGGCCGCCGCCGCGCCGACCCTGAACGGCGGCAATGCAGCCAAGGCCAAGCCTCCCGCGCTTGCAAACGGCGCCTCGCTGCGGCCGCGCCCGGAAGTACCTGCCGCAACCACGCACTAGTTCCTGACCGATGTTGAGCGAACGAAG
>CAXTRU010000521.1:0-2236 GCA_964246665.1 uncultured Acidobacteriaceae bacterium | reverse complement strand
CTACACCGGCGCCTTCACCGCGCAGGACCCCTCGAGCAACGTCCCCGGCACCGCCAAGCGTCGCACCATCAACGGCCCCGGCTTTCAGCGCGCCGATCTCGGCATCTTCCGCAACTTCCGCCTCTACGACCGGCTCGTCTTCCAGTTCCGCGGCGAAGCCTTCAACGTGGCCAATCACACCAATATCCAGACCATCGGCAGCACCGCGACGTCCAGCACCTTCGGCGAGATCACCGGCTACCGCGACGCCCGCATCCTGCAGCTCGCGGCGCGGATCAACTTCTAGCGCCCTCCGCTGTCCCTCAACAGCGCAGCCCGATGCAATTATGGGAGCTCAGCGATGCGCTCCACCTCCTGCCTTGCGGCTAGCTCACAAGTCGCAGCACAAAGGTGTCTTGTAGCTGGTATGGTAGAGCGGTCTCCCTACATCATCCCTGCTGCTCGCAGCCGAAGGCATCCCCGTGCGCCCTTGGGTCCACACCTCTTGTCTCACTGCAGCACTTGCAACCGCTGCGGCGGTCGTTCCGCATTCGGGGCTGGCCCAGCAGCTTTTGCCCAGGTTCAGCCTCCCAACCTCCCCCGGCGCCCTGCTCCTTGCCGCCCAGCAAACCCCGTCCACACCGGCACCCAGCGCGCACGACCCGGGGAGCATCGCCGGCTTAATCACCGACGTCAACGGCGGCGTCGTCCCCGGCGCCACGGTCGCGATTCTCGGCCCCGATAACAAAGTCGTTCGCGAAACTACCGCCGGCCCCGAAGGCGACTTCCGCCTCGATGCCCTGCCGGCCGGCCTCTACAAGCTCCGTATCCAGGCCGCCGGCATGCAAACCTTCGAGCCGCCCGAGATCAAGCTCGAAACCGGCCAGGACTTCAAGCTCCCCGCCACCGCCCTGCCCATCGCCAACGCCGGCCAAACCGTCGACGTCGTCATGACCACCGAGCAGATCGCCCAGGAAGAGATCAAGGAAGAAACCAGGCAGCGCGTCCTCGGCATCCTGCCCAACTTCTACACCAGTTACGTCTGGGACGCCGCCCCGCTCAACGCCCGGCAAAAATACAAGCTCGCCCTCCGCACCAGCATCGACCCCTGGGTCTTCGCCCGCACCGCCATCACCGCCGGCATTCAGCAAGCCAACGACACCTTCCCCGAGTACGGCGACGGCGGCAGTGGCTACGCCAAGCGCTACTTCGCTGCCTACGGCGACGCGATCACCGGCCGCTTCATCGGCTCAGCCATTCTGCCCTCCATATTTCATCAGGACCCCCGCTACTTCTATCGCGGCACCGGCGGCATCCCGCGCCGCACGCTCCATGCCCTCGTGTCCTCGGTAGCCGCGCGCCGCGACGGCGGCCACGTCGAACCCAACTGGTCCAACACCCTCGGCAACTTCACCGCCGGCTATCTCTCGCGCACCTGGCACCCGGGCAGCGGCAACGGCATCAATCTCGCGCTCGAAGACATGCTGATCGCCATCGGCGACTCCGCCGGGCGCAACCTCGTGCAGGAGTTCCTCTTCAAGAAGATCTCCATCGGCACGCCACGCTTCGCCAAAGGCAAGCCACCCGAAGAGAAAGAATCCGCCATCCACCCCTAAGCGGTTGGTATCGAACGTCCTGCTCACAACTCCGGTGCTGGCAATGGCTGGTGTTGCCGCAGCCCGATGTAGCCGCATCTCTCACAGCCGCAGCCCGGTGTAGGCGCAGGCTTCAGCCTGCGCATCCTGCCCGCGAAAACAAAGGGCTTTAGCCCTGGCATACACGGCACCAATCCCAAGGCCACCCAACGCAGAAATGCCCGCGCCATGAGGGTGACGCGGGCACTCTATCGGCTACCGGTCGCCGAACTTGGCAGCACGTGGGCTTACATCTCCGCCCACTGCCGCAAAAGGTTGTGGTACACCCCCGTCAACTGCACCGCACTCGCTTTCACCTCCGCCGTTTGCGCGTGCTCTCCCGCCGCCAGCCGTTGAATCGCCGAGTCCAGATCAAACAACAGCGTCCGGTGCGCATCCTGCCGAATCATGCTCTGGGTCCAGAAAAACGAGCTGATCCGGTTCCCCCGCGTCACCGGCTCCACGCGATGCAGACTCGTCGCCGGGTACAGCACTATGTCGCCTGCTGGCAGCTTCACGCGCTTCTCGCCATAGCTGTCTTCCACCACAAGCTCGCCACCGTCGTACTCGTCAGGCGGCGTCAAAAACAACGTCGCGCTCAGGTCCGTACGAATGCGCTGCCC
>CAXTRU010000520.1:0-2246 GCA_964246665.1 uncultured Acidobacteriaceae bacterium | reverse complement strand
GTGGCGCGCTCCATCTGCGCGCTGGTGCAGTACAAGGGCATGCGGTTACAGGCTGCGGTCGATGAGATTGTCGGGAAACAACTCACCGCGATGAAGGGCGATGGCGGCGTGATCGCCATGACGCCGGATGGACAACTGGCCTGGGGCTTCAACACGCCTGGCATGTTTCGGGCACACCTCATCGAGGGTGGCGACGTCACCACGGGCATCTACAACGACGAGCCCTAAGCCGCATTACTGCTTGGGTGCTTGCGGCACAGTGGTCATCGTGGCGGCCGGCGCGCTTTGCTTCTGCATGATTTCCAACACACGGGCGCGGAACGTGTCATAGCTGGGACGGCCGTCGTAAAAGCCATACAACGCCTGCGTTTGCGTCACGGTGCCGTTTGGCCCGGGTGCCTGTTCGCTGTAGCCGTCAATCGAGTAACGGCGCTCGCCCTTGGCCGCCAGGTCCGGATGTTCTTTCGCGAACCCGGGCTGGTCAAAGTCGCCGCTCTCCAGCGTGATGCGGCGGATTTGTCTGCCATTGCTGTCGAAGACGCGAGCCATTAACGTGATGTGGTACTGGCTCCACGGCTGCAGGTAATCGAAGATGCGCACGAACCCGCCACCGGGAAGGTCGTCTTTCTCCACGATCACCTGAGCCAGCTTGGTCGCACCGCTGTCGTGTAGCGCTTGCAGGTGCGCTAACGCGGCGTCGCGCTGCGCAGACTGATGCGCTTGTGCATACGCATGGGCCGTGATGGCAAGCGCCTGGACATCCTCCGGCGCGGCAGACAAAATCGGCTGCATAGCTTTGAGCGCATCGGCTGTTTGCCCCAGGTTGATTTGCGCTTCGGCCAAAAACTTCGTGATGACAACGTTGTTCGGCACCGCCGCGTGCAGCTCGCTGAGCGTTTTGGCTGCCTCGGCCCAGTGCTCCGCGCCGAAGTCAGTGCGAGCCTGCGTGAACAGGCTCTGCTGCTCCGGCGTAAGGTCAGCGGTGGCCGATGCCGCCGTCTGGTGCGCACGTGCGTTCATGGCGCACAAGCCAAACAAGCCGATGGATGCAAGCAGCAGGGAACGGGCAACAGCTCTCACGATGCCTCCGAACAGCAGCAAAGAATCAGAAGTGTTGTAACAGATCGCTGAAGCGGTCAAGCTCCAGCAGCGTGCGTCCGGGTGGCGGTTGTTCCACGACCTCATGCTCCAAAGCCCAGGTGAAGTCATGCGGGATAAAGATCGCGTTCAGCCCCGCAGCCAGGGCAGGGTTGATGTCCGATCGCGGCGAATTACCGATCATCCACGTCGAGCTCAGCTCGCAACGGTGGCGATCCGCAAGCTCGCGGTACATGCTGTCGTTCTTTTCAGCCGGCACCTCGACCGCCGTGAACAGGGAACGCAGGCCGGAGCGCTCCAGCTTGTCGGTCTGCTCCCCCACGTCGCCCTTGGTCACCAGCATCAGCCTGTGACGCCCCGCAAGGGCCTGCAGCGTGGAAGCGACATCGGGCAGAAGCTCGATCTGCGCATCCGCAATGGACTCGGTGAAGGCAACGATGCGGGCGTGCTTTTCCGGCGTGACCGGCTCATCGCTCAGCTGCTCAAAACACCGCACCAGCGACTTGCGAAAGCTCTTCAGCCCATAGCCATGCGCGGCGATGGTGGCGCGCTCGCACGTGTTCAGGTGTTCGCGCACTTCTTCACGGGTGTGCACACGATGGTCCAGGTACGAGATGAACGCCGCAATTGCGCGCTCAAAGTAGATGTTGTTTTCCCAAAGCGTATCGTCGGCGTCAAACAGCAGCGTCTGTTGCGTGCGACGGGTATCGGCCATCATGACAGCTCCAAGTAGGAAGTAGGAAGTAGGAAGTAGGAAACAGGACGTGTGACAGCGCGGTGAGGTGGGTGCACCCGCAAATCGGCGGTGCCGTGCTCACAGCGTAGCGCGCATGAGGCGGTTGCGGGTGGCATAAGCCTTCTGAAAAGGAAGACTCGCTCACTCCGGGGCGTCGGATCGCTGTCCGAGCAAGCGCTTTTGCCGCTTCGCCCAACACATCAATGGCGCGTGTAACGGCTAGCTGGTGCGGAGATCCTGATGGAGGCGTCTTCGGTGATCTTTGAGGGTGAACGGCAGGATGTACTTGCTGTCTTGCAGCCTGTTCAAGAGAGAACGGGGGCGTATGGTTCGCTTGCTCGTCCAGGCATCGCCTCGGCCATAACCTCGTCCCGGAAGCCGCGGTGCTGGAGCGCTTACACTCGGGGGGACA
>CAXTRU010000519.1:0-2254 GCA_964246665.1 uncultured Acidobacteriaceae bacterium | reverse complement strand
CACTCAAAGGCATACACTTCATCGCCTTCGCCATCCTCATGACCAGCAGACTCGTCTCCCTCGCAAGTGCATAACAGGTTCTAGGACTGACCTGGGATCGCGTCGAGCTGAGAACTGTCCTACAAGGATGAGGGGTGTCTTCCAACTGGCTTAGTGAGACGCTGAGCTTGCCCAGGTAGCGTGGGCGATGGCGTGACCTGCTCCGAGGGACAGGGACGAGCCTGAGACGCTCGCCCTGCAGGCAGTTCTTACTGTAGTCGGATGACCGCTTGGGCTGGCGCGCTGGTCTGGTAATGGGCCATGAGCGCGCCTACTGCTGCCCCGTAGGTTTGCAGCAAATGCAGATCCGCCACGAGCGCAGCTTGATCACTCCTCCATGTGCAGGCCATTCAAGGAGCCTCAACTATGGCTCCGCCGTCGTCACAAGGGACGGTTTGTCCCTGGGGCTGTCCCATCCATGGGTAGCTGTGCCTGCAGGCGCCACAAGGTGCACCCGGACCGTGCTGGCGGCAAGCTCAGCCCGCAGGCCCTGTGTGGACGTGAACATATAAGCCTTTCTGCTGCCATAGACATTCGTCTCTTCGGATCGATCGCGAAAGCCCCATGGCCGAGCGAGGCTTCGTTCAGCTGCCACGAAGATTGGTCGGCGATAGAAGCTTCGCCTGGGCTGCCCGTTCCGGAGGCTCGCCAGATATTACGAACGGCTCTCAACGCACACAAAGGTATCCACTTCATCGTCTTCGCCATGCTTACGAGAAACAACACACCCTCTAGCTGTTCGCCGGCGATGTGGCGCGATCGCCCCCACGGTTCGTGCCTAAGCCGAGGCTCGGGGCCTTCCCGCCCAACGCGCGGCGCCAAACCCCCAGCCTGTAGACTGGAACAGTGCAGGCGGCCGGATGGTCGCTGCCGCCCGGCCGCGAGGTTTGGGCGGGAGAGGAAAGTCCGAACTCCACAGGGCAGTGTGCCGGATAACGTCCGGGATTTCAGCGTCAAGGCTGAAAGACGGCCAGTGCAACAGAAAGCAAACCGCCCCCGCGCGCGCAAGCAAGCAGGGGTAAGGGTGAAAGGGTGGGGTAAGAGCCCACCGCGTTGGCGGCAACGTCAACGGCACGGTAAACCCCACACGGAGCAAGACCAAATAGGCAGGAAAGCCATCGCTCCTCTTCAGGCGAGGCTGCGTAGCGGCCCGTTGCGCCATAGGCGAAGAGAGACGCTCCCGCAAGGGACGTCAGCCGGAACCTGCGGGTAGGTTGCTGGAGCCGTGCAGTAATGCCCGGCCTAGAGGAATGACCGTCTAGAACAGAATTCGGCTTACGAGCCGCCTGCACACTTCGCCCACGGTCACACGACCGGTAAACCGGGGACGAAATCCTCAACACCGCCGTTATCGGCGGGTCGCTCTACCAGTTCTGCGGCTCCTGCCGTCTTGTTGCCCCGAAATGGGTCACTTCGCCGCACTGCCTGCGTCTTTCGTTGCATGCGGGGCCATCGGCTACCGCGGTAGAATCCAGCCGGAACCTATGAAACTGTTCGCCGAGTCTGCACGGCGTCTTGCCCTGCTCGCGTCTGTCGCGCTGGTCCTCGCCGGCTGCGGCGTCGGCCCGGTGTCGACCATCACCGGCGGCGCGCTCGCGGTCACCGGCACCGTACACGGCGGCATCCAGCCGATCACCGGCGCCACCGTGCAGCTGTTCGCGGTAGGCACGGGCGGCAACGGCTCGCAGGCGCACAGCTTGCTCACGCAACCTGTCACCACGGACAGCAACGGCGCCTTTGCCCTCGCCGGCACGTACACCTGCCCCAGCCCCAACACCCAGGTCTATGCGGTTGCCCGCGGCGGCAACCCCGGCTTTTCCGCCAACGTCACCAATCCCGGGCTGGTTCTGCTGTCCGCGATCGGCAGCTGCAGCAATCTCAGCAGCAGCGCGGACGTGCAGCTCAACGAGGTCACCACCGTTGCTGCTGCCTACGCTTTGGCGCAGTTCGCCGCGGGCTATGACCACATCGGCGCGGGCGCCGGCAACACGGTCGGCGTCAGCAACGCGTTTTTGGACGCGCATTTGCTGGCGGATTCGACCACCGGCCTCGCTCCGCAACTCGCTTCCAATCTCACCGTCGAGTCCGCCAAGCTCTACGCGCTCGCCGACGCGCTTGTGCCGTGCGTGATTTTTTTTTTTGTTAGCGCTTGCACCGAGATCTACACCGCCGCCACGCCCGCAGGCGGCGCGGCACCGACGGACGTGTTTACGGC
>CAXTRU010000518.1:0-2255 GCA_964246665.1 uncultured Acidobacteriaceae bacterium | reverse complement strand
CTCCAGCCCATGCAGCAGGAACGCCAACTCGGCCGTGCTGCGAAGGCGCTGCTCTACGCGGTGCTCCTCGCCGGGTGGCAACAGTGCCGCAAGCTGCTCCAGCGCCGGGGCGAAACGCTCTCGCGCCGCAGTCTCGTCCGGATGGTGCACCAACCGTGTGCGCACGTTGCCCTGGTCAGCGGCGTCGCGCTCCACCAGTTCTTCCCCGCGCTCGTCGAGTTCAAAGAGCTCCCACTGCGCCGCCGTATTGTTCATCCAGGCCAGCCGCGCCAGCGTCACCATCGCTAGCCCGCGCGGCACGATGATCCGCAGTCCCTTGTAGAGTGGGCTGCCGTTGCTGCGCTCGCGGCAATGGTGCAGCCACAGAATGCCCAGCGTCAGCACGCCGTCGACGATGGCCTGCGACTCCGTTGCGCCCACGCCAATCACGGCCCAGGCCTCGTTCCCGCGCATCATCGACCCACGCGCATACGCCGGACCGAACGAGCGCTCCAAATCCATCGCTGCACGGAAGCCGTTCATCTGCCAGTCTGGAAACTCACGCGCAAGCACCCGTTGCAGCAAACGCAGGTACGCCTGTCGCGCGGGTTCGCGGCGGGCCGGTTCACGGCGTTGCACTTGCGCCGTCAAGACAAGCGTCTTGGTCTGCGCGTGGCCGAAGCGCTTAGTGCTCAGCCGCAGCGAGCCGTTGCGCTCCGTTGCGGCAACAATCGTGCGCACAAGGTTTCGCTCACCGCTCCACAGCTGCAAGGCACACCGGTCGTTCTCTACAACGATGCGATGCTGTGCCTTGGCAAGCTCAAAGACGACCTTGCCGTCCTCCAGCACCGAAGCATCTGTGTGCTCATCCAGAAAGGCCTGCAGCAGCTGACCGATCTGCTCGGCAGACTGCGTGGGGGTGTCGGCAATGTCAGCGGGTACAGCTCCAGGCGGCGGCATGCCGCCACGCTATCACCTCAGCCGCTCACACAAACTCACACGCAAGTGGCAGGCACGCTACCAGTGGTGCAGGGCGCGCAGGTGCGTGATGTGCGCCACATGGTGCCTGGAGTGCCACGCATACAATATCGTCGCAAGCTCAAGCGACATCGGGCCGCGCTCAGAGTGCTTGAAGCCCCGTGACCACTGCTCTTCGGTAAGGCTCTGCAGCACCATCACCCAGCGCGCATGCACGCTTTCCAGGATCTCCAGCGACCACTCTGCGGGCGCAAGCACATCGGGTAATCGAGCAAAGCCCTTCTCGTCGTAACCCCGGACCTCGGGCCAGTCCTCGGTGAGCGCACGGCGCAGGCGATCAAACGCAATCATGTGCGAGTCGGCGACATGGTGCACCACCTGACGCACCGTCCATCCGCCTTCGCGGTAGGGCGTATTCATTTGTTCGTCATCCAGCGATCGCACCGCTTCGCGCATCTGCTCCGGCAGTTCCGCGATGGCCAGCACCGCGTGCCGACGATCGTCCGGCGTGATGGGGCTCGGCGGCGTGAACTGGCCAACGGGATAGCGGGGATCTTCAGCGGGTACAGAGATAGGCGACATCGGCTTCGTTCCTAACGGGGGTGTTCTGCGGTGGAGGTGCAAGCCCGGACTTGGGCTGTAGTCTAACCCGAGGAGTTTGCGATGCGTTGGTGCTGTCTTGTTTTAGGTGCTTTGCTTGTTGCGTTTTCCGGCTGCTCACGCGCGGTCTCGCCCTCCACGTCCGCCGCACCGCCAGGGCAGAAGGCTTCGGCTACACAGCGCGCCGCGGGTAGCGCGAGTGGCCGCACGGATACAGGCCAGTATCGCGGCTTCGATCGCAACGACTACCCCGGCGACGACGTGATGGCCAGCCTGCGCAAGGCAGCCGAGCCGTTCGCCTTCACCGGATACTGGCTGACCAACCCGCCCGGGGAAAACGCAAATTCATGGGCGGGCAAGCGGGCGCTGTTGCGACAACAAGGGTGGGGCTTTCTCGTACTCGCTAACGGCCGTCTGGACGCCGAAATCCTGAAGGCGCAAAAGGCCGGCACGCAGCCCGGTGCGCTTGGCCGGCAGGACGCCGCCACAGCCATCGCTAACGCCAAACGGGAGGGCTTCCCCGCGCACACGGTCCTTTTTCTCGACCAGGAAGAAGGGGGGCGCTTATTGCCAGAGCAGGCCGCCTATCTGCTCGGCTGGACCGAGGCCGTGGCCGACAGCGGCTTTCAACCGGGCGCGTATGCCAGCGGGCAAGCCGTGCAGGAGCGGATCATCGGCGGCCTCGGGCGTGAGGGTGA
>CAXTRU010000517.1:0-2260 GCA_964246665.1 uncultured Acidobacteriaceae bacterium | reverse complement strand
CCCGCATCCCGGGCGACAGGCTGAAGCCCAGCCTCAGCCCCCCCGGCGCGCCGCCAGGGCGTGTCCTGCGCGCAGGTCCGGCCAGCCACACGGACGGCTACGGCCGCCAGGGGGCGTCGGCGGCCTCTGCGGCGGCGATGTCTTCGGGAGCGGAAGCGGGTTGGACGAGCGCGTCGTCGGTCGCCTGGAAGGTATGGTCGGCAGCTTGCCCGAAGCCATGCGCGTAGCTGTGGTGTTGCGCTACGGCGAGGAGATGGCGCCGGAAGAGATCAGCCGGGTGCTGGATCAGCCCTTGGCGACCGTCAAAAGTAACTTGCAGCGCGGTCTGAAGCTGCTTCGGCAGAAGGCCGCCGTCACGATGAAGGAGTACATCCGTGAACAACGGGCTTGAGCACACACAACTTGCGGAGGGCAGTGACGGCGAGGAGGATTTCGCGACTGCGCAGATGGAAACAGCGCTGCGGGAGGCGCTTCGCCCGGGAGACCCGCCCGCGGGCTTCGCCGAACGGCTGATGGCGCGGGCTGTCGCGGGTGACCGCCCGGCTTCGCTCAGCGCAAAGCCCGCGGAGCTTTCGCGGCCGCCCGCCAAGTTCCTCCGCTGGCCGGCACACACGATGTGGACGCGAGGCGCCGTTGCAGCCGCCCTGATCCTTGGCCTGCTTGAGGTGCAGAGCACCTACAACCGGATGCGCGAGCGACAACGGCGCATCGCTGCCGCCACGGCACAGTTCGAAACCACGGAACGGGTTACGCTGCGCGCCCTGGCCCAGGCTCGGGAGCAACTGCAACGGGCCGGCGTGCCTTTGACCTTGGATTGAAGGAAAAGAATACAAAAACGAAGCATAGGGAAAAGCAAAGGAAAAACCACGATGAAGACGATTCCGACTACCGCACTTCGAGGCAACGTGCTTCACGTTACCGGCGCTATGGCTCTGGGCATCATGGGCACGGGCCTGGCCCATGCACAGCGTCCTGTTCTGAATGCCGCAGCGGGCACGACCGCGTTACACCCGGTCGCCGCGCACATCGCAGAGCGCCCTGCCCCGGAGCCACCCCAGGCCGCCGGAAACACAGCGCCGGTCAAGGACGACTTGTTCGCCGGGACGGAGAAGTTCGCCAAGGGGGCCAGCGATGTGACCGAGGTCACGATGGACCCGAACTCGCTGGACATGGTCGGCGGGCCGAATGCCAACTACGCGCATCGCATGGTCCTGAACGTGGTCCGGACCTACAGCTATGACAAGCCGGGCATGTATAACCCCGTCGAGGTAGAGGAATACCGCCGCAAGCTGGAGACCGGCGACTGGCACTGTTCGGTGCACATTCGCGACCTCAAAAACGGCGAATCCACCGACGTTTGCAGCCGCAACCGTGCCCCGGACATGGTAGAAAATGCCATTCTTACGACCTCGCCGAAGTCACTCACCTTCATCCACAACATCCGTAAGGCCAAGGGACAGGGAAGTGGGTTAGACCTGGGTGGTGCGTCCGATATGAGCCTGCTTCTGCCTGGAGTGCCCTTCGGGGTGGCGTCGCGGGTCATGCAGGCGGTCATGGCCGCGGAGTTTGCGGGTACGAACGCCCTGTTGCGCGCAGAGATGCTTGGCGGAACGGAGGGCTTGCAGACCTATCACATCGGACCGCTGCCGGACGTGGGTGCCCTGTCACTACAACTGAAGGACCTCAAGCCTTTTCACGTGGAGCCAGTAGAACCCCTCCAGGATCAGCTGAAAGAACTTCAAAGGAGCGCGCCGGAGCTGAGGGAAGAGGTGCGACGCCTGCAAGAGCAACTTAACAATCCACAGAAGAAGGCACCCCAGCAGCCCTAGGTGTCCGAACAAGGTCGCAAACCGCTCTTTGCACAGGAGGTTCTACGATGATCGTTTCACGCACGGTGAGTTTCTTGGCCGGCGGCCTGTTCGCATTCGCTCTGGTCGCTCAAACACCGGAACACGACGCCACACGCGCATCTTCATGCAGAGATTGCAGCTTCGCGATTGTGGAGCACTCATCCATGCGGACCTTTCAAGGTAATTGGCAGCCAAGTGCGCCCTTGTTCCGCTACGTTCACGACCACCCCGGCACCTATGTCGTCTTCTCGCAGAGCGACGGCCTGTACCGCCTAGATAAGCCGGAGCAGATCGCCGAGGTCGAGCGCCTGTATGCGCCCATGACGGAGTACAGCGTCCAGCAGGACGCGCTCGCCAAGACCCAGAAGCCGTTGGCGCGGGATCAGCAGGCACTCGCGGCGCAGCAGAAG
>CAXTRU010000516.1:0-2272 GCA_964246665.1 uncultured Acidobacteriaceae bacterium | reverse complement strand
GCGTGCCGCCGGTCCGACCGATGCCGCCGAACAAAAGGCGGTGGACGATTTTGACCGCGTTTGGACCGTTATCCGGGAAACCCTGCTGCCATGACCGAACCACGACCCTTCCAACGCAAGACCATCGCTGCCGTTTTGAAGGCCTTCCGGCGGGACGGTTCGCGCCGATACTTAGGGAACTGGCAGTAAATACTATCTTGGCAATGGGTAGATGAGGATGTCATACCACGGCAGAGCAGGCGAGCGTTGCAAACGTGCTTCAAGTGCGTTTTTGGCTTTGCCGATCAGACGCACGCCTTTTTGGTAAAGTTTGTCGGTGCATTGTACGACTGGGGCGAGCCCTTTCCAGGTCATCGTCTGAGCCCAGCGCAGCGCGGTCTGCGCCGTGGAGAGCAGCGTGCCGTTCCAGTGGCGCTCCAAGGCACCCCAGCAACGCTCGATGGGATTGTACTTGCTGTGGTAGGGCGGGTAGTACACCAGGCGGATGCGCAGGCCGCTCGCATCGGCGAAAGCTACCAGACGGGCCAGGAACTGGCTGCGCTTGCCGTTGCTCTCCGGGCCATTGTCTGCATTGATGACCAACTCCTTGACGTGGGAGAGAGCGGGGCCACGCCGCTGCCACCACCCTTCGAGCGTGTCGGCTAAAAGGTCGCTGGTCTTGGCGGAACTGGCGAGGGTAAGATCGAGTGCGCCGCTGGCCACTTCCAAAATGCCCACCGGCACCAGCTTGGCTTTGGTGGCCAGATCGTGATCAAGCGCCTGGACCGCTTCGAGCCCGCGCGCCTGCCCCCCACGGGAGTAATCGCCCAGGGCCACGCTGGCCTTGGTGTCCACGCTCACGCGCAGGCACGCGGGGTCGGCGTCCGCCGCCGCGTTGACGCTCCTCACGTTGGCGAAGATGGCCTCGGTGTGCGCTGTTTTTTTTCGGGCTTGGTTTTGGCCACGCTCCGCAGGCGGTAGCCCAGGCGGTTGAGGATCGAGTTCATCGTGCGCGGGGCCGGCAGGTCCTCCTCGCGCCAGCCCTTCTCTTGGATCAAGGCGCGGCGCACGCTCGCCGCACTCAGACGCGTGTAGGAGAGCGTGCTCTTGAACTGCGGATCGGCCTGGCTGTGCGGGTCGGCCAGGGCGCGGATGTCACGCTCCAACGCCGGGCGTTTGGCTTCGCTCTTCTTGTTGCCGCGTGCCTGGAAGTTGTCCATGCACACGATGCCGCTGGCGCGCTCGCGCAACCCCAACTCCACCGTGTGGCGGTTCCAGCCAAACTGGCTCTCCGCGCGCCACGCGCTGCCGCCGAGCAACTCCGCGGCGACGTTAGCCATGAACGCGCGCCGATGATGCGCGGTGAGTTTACGCGCGGCATCGCAGAGCAACGCTTTGACGACAGGAGAAAGTTCTTCGAGCGCGGAGCCAGGAGTATCTTGCACCACTCATTTTACCCCCTGGTCTCATCCTGCATAGGCGCGGATGGTATTTACTGCCAGTTTCCTAACCAAGCGAAAGATCGCTCGACCACCCAGCGCCGGGGTAACAGCACAAACCCTCGCTTGGCGGCGGCGAGTTTGACCACCTCCAGGCGGATGCCATGTGCCGCGGCGGCCTCGGCCGCTTTCTTGCCGGTGTAACCTTGATCGACAAAGGCCAGTTCCACGTGCTGCTCGGTGACCTCCTGCACCTGCTCGGCCAAGGCAGCGACCTGGGCGCGCTCCTGCTCGTTGGCCGGGGTGACCACCAGGGCCAGCAGATGGCCCAGCGTGTCCACGGCCACGTGGACCTTGCTGCCTTTCTTGCGCTTGTAGCCATCGTAACCGGCACGCCCGCCGCTCTCCGGGCTGCTTTGCAGGGTGCGCCCGTCGAGCACCGCCGCGCTGGGTTGCTCGGCCCGCTCATGCAGCCGGCGGATGATCATGCGCAGGTCGTGGACCGTGGCCTCGAAGACGCCGGCTTTGATCCAGCGTTTGCTCTGCTGCTCGACCACCTGCCAAGGCGGAAAGTCGCCGGGCAAAAGCCGCCAGGGACACGCCGCCTTGACCATCCAGCGCACCGCGTCAAAAACCTCGCGCAACGCATCGGTTCGCTGCGGGGCGTCGGGCTTCATCAAGGTCAGGCAGGGGGCGACAAACTCCCACTCCTCGTCGGTGACATCGGTCGGATAAACTTTGCGGCTCTTCACCGCTTACTTTACCTCATCCAAAGTTAATGACAGGCTCTAGTTCTTGGCCTGCTTCTCCACGCCTTTCGCCGGGTTGGAAGTGTTCACCAGCTCAGGCGTGGA
>CAXTRU010000515.1:0-2278 GCA_964246665.1 uncultured Acidobacteriaceae bacterium | reverse complement strand
GGCAGCCGCCGCGGCCCAGGAAGCCGAACTGGAGGCGCGCACACGGCAGCACCGTGAGGCGGTGCACACCGCGCGCAAGAGCGCGATGAGGCAAGGCGCATCGCTGGTGCGGGATGCCGTGGTGGCGCGCTACCAGCAGCGGGAAAGCTACCGTGAGTTTTTAGCCGCCGAGGCGGACCGGGCGATCGCGCAGGCGCAGGCCGAGGCGGATGTAGCCGCGCGCAGTGCCCGCGACGTGGCCGAGGCGCAGATGGCGCTGCTGCAGGAGTTCGACCAGATCAACCGGCCCGAGCCCGGACCGCGCGAAGAAGTGCTGGCGAAAAATAAATCTGAAACAAGGGGTGAACTTGCGCACGCTCTGGCCGATATAGTCCTTGGCGCTCGTGAGTTAATGGACGAGCCGCCGTTGCTGACGGTGAGGGATGCCCCCCAATTCGAGATGTCGACCGGAGCCGGCGTCATGCTGCCCCAGGAGCCCGCTGTACGCGAGGTTTCTGCCGGTGGCCTGACGGTGCGGCTGTTCGAAGACATGCCTGCAGTCCCGCCGCGTCCCGCCGATGTGCGCCCGCGCCGCGGCTCGCAGCCCATCGAGGAGTTCTCGGGTATCTACTTCGACGAGCAGGTGGCGGAAACCCTGAGCGCCTTGGAAGACGAGATCGAGTTCCGCCGCGCACCGGATTTTCCGCAAGCGGCGGCGCTGCAGACGCAGTCGATCCCCGGCAATCTCATTGAGTTTCCCCGCGAGCTGGTTGCGCCCCGGCGTGCCCGTCCGAGGCTGGCGGAAGGCCCGTTGCGCGACGAACCCGGCGAGCCGCAGCTTCGGATCTTTGAGGTGGACGCGGAGCAGGCCGAGCCGGAGCCGCGGGTGATCGAGGACAACCCCGTCCCGGAGTGGCAGACACTGCAGCTAAGCGGCTTTGAGGCGCAGCCGGCGGCGCTGTCCACCGCATCCGACGCGCAAACCCATCTGGCGCTACCGCTGTACACCGCGTCGCTGGAGCGCCGGTTGATGTCAGCCGCCGTGGACCTGTGCTGTGTGGGCGCGGCCTGGCTGGCCGCGGCGACCTGTGCCGTCCAGGTAGCCGGGCAGGACCTGAAGGCGATGCCGTTGCCGCTGGTGGCGGTCTCGGTTCTGGGTAGCTTTGCCGTTTTTGTCGTGATGTACCAGGTGCTCTTCTTCAGCCTGGCCGAGAGCACCCCGGGTATGCGCTACGCGCGCATCGCGCTGTGCACCTTTGGCGAGGGCAATCCCAGCCGCAAAGCCATGCGCCGCCGCGTGTTTTCGACCCTCCTGGCCGCGTGCCCGCTTGGGCTGGGCCTGGCGTGGACGCTGCTGGACAACGATGGGCTCGGCTGGCATGACCGGATGAGCCGGATGTACCAGCGCGCGTACTAGCGCCCAGAGTCTTCCACCGCACGGAAGTTTCGCAGGCACTCGCAACTGTTCGACCCCGGGTGGGTCCAAAGCTGTGTGTGCCGGCTCTCCGGGTGCGCTAGAGTGAGGCTGACGGAGAAGGAACGACCCTTATGCCCTTGCGTGCGGCTACCCTCGGTTTTGCTTTGCTTGTCCCTTTGGCGGTGCTTCCTCTTGGTCTGAGCCTCCGTGAGGGTGGGCCCAGCGTGCTGGCGGCGACTGCGGCTGTTGCGGATCCTGCAGCGAACCCGGCTTTTTACACCAGCCGGGTGCAGCCCATTCTGCAGGCAAATTGCTATCGCTGCCACGCCGGGCTGAATCACCGTGGCGGCCTGGTGCTGGATAGCAAGGCCGGCATTGCCAAGGGTGGCCACGACGGAGCGGTGGTCGTGCCGGGCCATCCGGAGCAGTCGCTGCTGGTCAAGCTGATCCGGCATGAAGGACCGCCGAACGATCCGATGCCGATGCCGCCCAAAGGCAAGATCTCCGGCGCCGATATCGCGACAGTGGAGCAGTGGGTGCGCGCCGGGGCGGTGATGCCGTCCGATCCTGGGACAAACTAGTGGAAAACCTGAGGACAGGAGCCCAAAGGTTGCACCCGCTGTACCTGAAGCGGCACTTCCGTCGGCCGAAAGCCTGCCCTAGTCTGAAGGTGCTCAGCGCCTCCACGGCCTCCACAAGTGTATTGATGAACAACCTCCGGCAGGGCCGGTGGCTGCAGTTGTTTTGTGACGCCTGCAGCGCCAAATCGTCTGTAGCGGCAGCCGCGATTGCGGCCATGCTGCTGCCCGGGGCCGCCCTTGCCGGGGTCACCAGCTCCCGCGCGCACCGCCCCTTGCCGACACCGTTGCACGTGTCGCGGGT
>CAXTRU010000514.1:0-2282 GCA_964246665.1 uncultured Acidobacteriaceae bacterium | reverse complement strand
GGCACACTGCGGTGGAAAGCGTCACCGCGCCGTACATCGGCACGCGGGTCGCCGTGGAGTCCGCCTGGCTGTGTGGCAGCGCCGTGCTGCATTGGCTGCTATCGCACTGGGACGTTGCCTACGGGCATGTCCCGGGTAGCTAAGTTCATCCAATACAGTTGGGGGCGCCGACCGAGGGCTGGGTCTGGCACGTCAGGACAAGATCCATGCGTGTGCCCCCTTCAGGTCACCCGAGATGACCCTTCCGGGTGATGCTTTTGCCCCGTTTCTGGGGCAAGCTGAAGCGGGATCGGGCAAAGTTTATCGCTCGTTCATCTTGCCGGAGTTGAGCAAGGCCTAGGCTGAAGGCAATTTCGAACTCTGCGAGACGCGCGATGGCCACTTCAGCAACGAATCCTTCCGTTCTAGCCGCCCCGGGTGGGGGCTCCGTCCTCGACCAGAAGATGTCGCAAAATCCTGCGGGGCGCTGGGGAGTCCTGGTCTTCGGTCTGCTGATGATTGGCGGCCTGATCTATATCGGGACCCACATCTCGTCGGATCTGTCGGTGGTCCACAACGCGTCGGTGTTCCCATACGTCCTGCTCGGGATCGCCCTTCTGATTGCGCTCGGATTTGAGTTTGTTAACTGCTTCCATGCCACCGCTAATGCGGTCGCCACGGTGATCTACACCCATTCGCTGGAGCCGCACCTGGCGGTGGCGTGGTCGGGCATCTGGAATTTCATCGGCGTGCTGACCAGTTCCGGGGCTGTGGCCTACTCGATCGTGGCGCTGCTGCCGGTCGAGTTGATCCTGAAGGTCAGTTCAGGTTCTGGTTTTTCCATGGTGTTCGCGCTGCTCATCGCGGCCATTCTCTGGAATCTAGGAACCTGGTGGAAGGGGCTCCCGGCTTCCAGCTCGCACACCATGGTCGGTTCCATCATCGGCGTCGGCGTCGCCAATCAGCTGCTGCAGGGGCGTTCCGGTGTAAGTGGCGTGGACTTCGAGCAGGTCGAAAAGGTCTTTAAGGCGTTGATTGTGTCCCCGATCATCGGCTTCGGTGGCGCGGCGCTGCTCTTCTTCCTGGCCAAGCGGCTGCTGCGTGATCCACGTTTGTTCAAGGCGCCTGAAGAGGCAGAGCCGCCTCCGTTCCACATCCGCGCACTGCTGGTGCTGACCTGCACCGGCGTCAGCTTTGCGCACGGATCCAACGACGGGCAAAAGGGCATGGGCCTGATCATGCTCATCTTGGTGGGCACGGTGCCCACCGCCTACGCGCTGAACCATGCCGTCGATAAGGGCTCGGTAACGACCTTCGCCGCGGTTTCGACCCAGGTGGCCGGCGCCTTGAAGAAGTACGAGACCCAGGGTGCCGCGATCGGCGATCCTGGCCCAGAGATCGAGCGCTTTGTCTCCGACCACAAGTACCAGCCCGCAACCACCGTGGCCCTCGAGCAGATGATCAACGACATTCGCAACGAGGCGGTCAGCTACGGCTCGCTGGGCAATGTACCTGCGGAGATGCAGGCCAACGTGCGCAACCAGATGTACCTGGTCAGCGAAACGTTCCGGCTGATGCCGAAGTACGGCCCCAAGATCGCCCCGGAAGACACCAAGATCATCGCCAACTACAAGGGCTTCCTGGATAAGTCGACCAAGTACATCCCGACCTGGGTGAAGGTGGCCGTTGCGCTGGCGCTGGGCATGGGCACGATGATCGGTTGGAAGCGCATTGTGGTGACCGTGGGCGAGAAGATCGGCAAAACGCACATGACCTACGCGCAGGGCGCCTCCGCCGAGCTGATTGCCATGTGCACCATCTATGGCTTCGACAAGATCGGCTTGCCGGTGAGTACCACCCACGTGCTGAGCTCCGGCGTGGCAGGCACCATGATGGCCAACGGCAGCGGGCTCCAGATGTCTACGGTGCGGAATATCGCGATGGCATGGATCTTCACCCTGCCGGCGGCCGCGCTGCTCTCCGGCTGTCTCTTCTGGCTGTTCAACGCCTTGGCGAGCCACCACTAGAGCAAACGCATCAGGCAACAGCGGGTCCGGACCTCCGGGCCCGTTTTGCTTTTGTGCGGTGGATCGGGGCAGCCCGGTTGGTACACTGGGCGCTGCTGACGCGATGAGTCTGAAAGCCAAGATCGAAGCGGTGATCTACGCCTCTGAGGAGCCGGTCACCCTGCAGCAACTTGTGGGCTTGCTGGGCGGGGAAGCTCAAGCCGAACTGGACGCTGCCGACGCGCGGCAGGGCGAGCGGGCGCGCATGGCGTTGATGGCCGCGTCGTCGAGCTTGAC
>CAXTRU010000513.1:0-2283 GCA_964246665.1 uncultured Acidobacteriaceae bacterium | reverse complement strand
GAGCTGCACGCCCGCGCCGGGGCCAGCGCGGTGGGCGCGCGTAAGTTCCTGATCGCCTACAACATTTATCTGGAAAGTGACGACGGCGGCCCTGACGTGGGACTGGCGCGCGCCATTGCCAAGGAGATCCGGGCGGCAAACGGCGGTCTGTTTGGTCTGAAGGCGATGGGGGTCGTCGCGAACGGGCGCGCACAGGTGAGCATGAACATCACCGACTTCGGCAAAACGCCGATGTCGCGCGTACACGCGGCGGTCCGTGAGTTGGCGCACAAACATGGCGGCGAGATCGCCGAGGGCGAACTCATCGGGCTGATCCCCGAAGAGGCGTATGAGCCGAATGCGGACTGGGTTCGTCAAACCGTTGGGTTTGAGCCGGAAGAAAAGGTTCTGGAACGCCGGCTGCAACATCCGCTGGCGTGGCCCTGAGTAACCTAACCCTCTTGGGGAGTTGCAGGCTTTTTCGGGAACGGAAACAATAGGGCTGCGCGAGTGCGCGGCTGGTCGGACATTGGGAGTGAAACGGGTGAAGACAGCGAAGTTTTGGGTACGCGGGGTGGCGGTTCTGGGGTTTGCCGCGACGTCTCTATTTGCAACAGCGGCACACGCCGCGCAGTTGAGCGGTGACGCGCGCTCCTCGATTCCCAAGGAGGTGCAGCAGATTATCGTGGTCGACTACCGGGCGATGCAGAACTCGCCTGCGGCCATGCAGCTGAAGGACCGGGTGCTGCCGCCCGAGCTGAAGCGGCTAGAGACGGCGCTGAAGACCTCCGGCCTGAAGGTCGACCAGGATGCCGACACGCTGGCGTTTGTGGCATTCCGTAGCGACAAGGGCACGCGCATCCTCGGCGTGGCGCAGGGGCAGTTCCAGACCCAGGCGATCCTGAACTACTTCACCAAGAACAAGATCAAGACGTCGAGCCTACGCAACAACACCATCTACCCGATGGGCGCGGCCGGCATGAGCGTTGTATTTCTGAACCAGACCACGATGGCCTTCGGCGACCGCGAAGCCGTGCATGCGGCGCTGGACGCCCGCGATGGCATTGCCCCGAACTTTCTGCAAAACGGCGAGATGATGAACGAGATGAACGCCGTGGATACGCGGCCCGTTTGGAGCCTTTTGGACCAAAAGGGAACACAAACAATGATGCGGGGCGTGCTGGGTGAGGCGTCGCAGCTGGCCGACTATGACACAGTCAAGAACCGAATGAAGTCAGCGCGCTACACCATGGACTTCGGCAATGGGGTGAAGTTCGACATGGCCGTGGTGATGTCCGACACGATGACCGCAGCGACAGCCGCGACCCTCATGAAGGGAGTCATGATCCTTAAGAAGACCGGCGGATCGCCCATCGAGAAGTCGGCGCTGGATGAGACGGTGATTGACTCGAACTCGGGCACACTGTCCGTGGTCTATTCTTCGTCGGACAATCAGTTCGCCAGCCTTCTGAGCTCGCCTTTGTTTCAGCAGGTTGTGAAGTAGCTTCGACCTAGGAAACGAAGAAAGGCCGCCAGCGGCGGCCTTCTTCCCGGAGCACGGGGCATTCCGAAACTTCTTCGTCCAGACTTTACCGTTGTTCCGGCAGGTGCTGGGTCACCTCAACCGCTCGGCCTCGCTTGGCCGTGCTCGGTGCCTCATACTCGGCACATCGCTTCATCACTGCGGCACGCAGCCGTTGCGCGAGCTCGTCGGGGAAGTCGTAGGGCTGCTGGTGCCGGTAGATGGAGATCGTCTCACGCGTGGTGCTGACGATGACTTCGCAGTGGTGACACGCGCCGAGATGCTGTTTCACCTCGGCAAGGAGCTCAGGATCGATCTGGCCGTCAAAGTAGTCGGTCAGTTTGGCTAGAAACTCCGTGCAGTTCACTACGAGCCCTCTTTCTTCTTCCGGAAGTACCGGCTTAAACGTTCGCGTAATTGTAAGCGTGCACGTAGAAGTCTGGACTTCACCGCTGGAACGCTCAGTCCGAGCGCTTCCGCGGTCTCCTCGGTTGACAGGTTTTCGATGTCGCGCAGAGTGAAAACGGTGCGAAATCCTGGAGGCAGTCCCGCAATTGTTTTCCGGAGGATGTCTCCGAGTTCGGACTGCGAAAAGATCTGCTCTGGATTGGGCCGCCACTCAGCGAAATCACGCGGAATGGCCCCTTCTTCGGTCTCCACATCCTGGTCCATCGAGACCGTTTTGGAGGTCTTGCGCCGCCGGAGCCGCATCAGGCTTTCGTTCACCGCGATGCGGACCAGCCAGGTGGAGAACTTGGAGTTTCCCTGGAACTGTTCAAGCT
>CAXTRU010000512.1:0-2290 GCA_964246665.1 uncultured Acidobacteriaceae bacterium | reverse complement strand
GGGTTTGTGGATCATCGATCAGCACGTGGCGCATGAGCGTGTGCTGTTCGAGAAGGTGCTGCGCGAGCGGCAGACTGAGCGCGTGCAGCGGCAGCGTCTGCTGATGCCGCTGCTGATCGACCTGGTGCCGGCGCAGATGGCGAACTTCGCCCACATGTCTGACGAACTCGAGCGCAATGGCTTTGAGGCCGAGCCGTTTGGCCCGCGGACGCTTGCGGTGAAAGCGGCGCCGGTAGGGCTCGAAGGCCGGGAACTGGAGCGCATGCTGGAAGAGGTGTTGGCCGTGGCTGATCGTGAGCAGCAGGCTGAGAATGCGGAAGCGCGGCGAACGCGGATCGCGGCGTCGATCGCTTGCCATGCGGCGATCAAGATCAACACGCCGCTGGAGCCGGCTAAGATCGATTGGTTACTGCGCGAGCTAGGCAAGACAGAGCACCCGACCAGCTGTCCACACGGACGCCCCATCGCTCTGCGGTATTCTTTAAAAGACATCCAACGGGCGTTTCAGCGGATCTGAGCTTTCGAGACAGCCCGCGTCCCGTGGATCCCTTGCGAATCGCGGTCCCTTTCAGGCCAGTTCCCCGCATCCAAATAGCATTCAGACACGCGATGGCTGCGCGTCGCGGGTTTTTGCCGCGAAAACGCACCGCAAGCGCAGACAAAGAGGCAGTTTTGGCAACAACACCGGAGTTACACGAGCCGCAAATCGCGGCGGCACGCGCGGCAGCATGGCATCAGGCGGGCGACGACGCAGTTCTTACCTTGGAAGCCGCGCGCACGTGGCTGAACGAGTACGGCCTTGTGCTGTTTGCCCCGCGCGGCGCGTCGCTCGGCGCCCCTATGCCCTCGCTGGTAGAGGCGACCCTGGGTGCAGCCAAGGCGACGGTTGGGTTGGCGGAAACCGAGACTGCACGGGTTCTGGTGGCGCGTCTGGTGGGTGAGGGCTCGGCGTTGCCGTTGAACCTGCTGGGTGGACCGGGCGATCTGCCCGATTTTGTAGTCTCGGCACAGACCTTTCCCTTCGTTTTCACGCTGCGCGGCGACAAGGGATGGAAGCGTCCGCCGGAGACCAGTGGCGCGGTGAAGGTGACGCCGCTTGGGCTGCGTGTGTATGAGTTGCTGGCCGAAAAAGGCGCGCTGACGATTGCGGACATGGTGCCGGAGGTTGGGCGCGAGGTGACCGAGTCGGCGATTGCGCGGGCCCTGAATGAACTGTGGCAGCTGCTGCGTGTCATCCCGGTGCTGCAGCAGGGAGAAGGCGAGACCCTATGGGAGCTGACCACGACGCGCTTTTTGAAGGCCGTAAAGGCCGGCGCCAATGCCGGGCAGCCTACTGCCCTAAGCGCGCTGGTATCGCAGTACTTGACCCAGGTGTTTGTCGCTAGCGAAGAAGAGATTGCCGGCTTCCTGTCGCCCCTGACAGCGCGGTCGCGCGTGCGCGAGGTACTGCACGGCCTGGTGGCCGGCCGACAGTTGGCCGAAGGCGTGGTGAACGGCAAAGCCGTATTGTACGTTCCGGATGCGCTGCCGGATTTCGCGGCATTTGCGGAGCCGGAGGCCGAGGAAGCTGAGGCCGATGGCGCTGAGGTTGACGGCGGGACGGCCGAAGGGGAACAGGCGGCGGACGGTGAGGCTGGGGTAGAGGCGCCCAAGGAACGCATTCGGCGATTTGCCAGCGAAGGCGCCGCGGCCAAGGACCGGAACTTCCGCGGCAAGCCGCTGAATCGTGAGGGCACTGCGGGACGTGCACCCTCGGACCGGCCGCGTCGTGAAGGGTTTAGCCGTGGTCCCCGGGAAGACCGTGGGCCGCGTGAGGGCGGGGCGGAGCGGCCGTCGTTTGCGCCGCGGGGTGATCGGTCTGACCGAATAGATCGTCCGACCCGTCCAGTTCGTCGCGACGGGGATGCGGAGCGTCCGTCGCGGCGTGCCCCGTCGGGTGACCGGCCGAGCTTTACCAAGCCATGGGAGGAAGAGCGGGGCAGCCGCCCACCACGGCGCAATGAGGGCGAGCATCCCTTCCGTCCGCGGGCTGAGGGTGCGGAAGGAAGTGATCGACCGGCGCGTTCCGGTGAGGACCGGCGTCCGCCGCGGCGTGATTTTGGGGGTGGGGAACGCCCGGCGTTCCGTCGGCGTGATGCCGGAGACGGGCAGGAGCGCGGAGCAGGCCGGAGTTCGGCGCCGCGCGGCGATCGTCCGTTCCGTCCGCGTTCGTCTGAGGGTGGTGATCGTCCGTTCCGTGGACGTCCTGAGGGTGGTGGCGATCGTCCGTTCCGTGCGCGTTCGTCTGAGG
>CAXTRU010000511.1:0-2297 GCA_964246665.1 uncultured Acidobacteriaceae bacterium | reverse complement strand
GGTGTCCTGCCCGATCAGCGTGATCTCGCGCACCCCTTGCGCGATCAGCTGGCGCGCCTCGGCGACCACGGACGCCACAGGCCGCGAGCGGAACTTGCCGCGCAGCTGCGGGATGATGCAGAACGTGCAGGGGTGATCGCAGCCTTCGGCGATCTTGATGTACGCCGAAGCCCGGGCCGTGGTCAGAACGCGTGGCGTGTCCTCGCTATACAGATAGCTCGGCAGCGCCGCCGTCGCACCATCCCAGCCTTCGCGAGAGAAGCGGCCCGCGGTTTCACGCGCATCGCCTTCGGGGCGAGACGTCGTGCTTCCCCCGGCCATCTGCGCGCCGTTGGCCTCCGGACGCGAATGCTGCTGCACGGCGGAGTGCGCCCGCCGAATCTGCTCGGCGGAATCAATCTCGGCTATTTGCGTCGACGTCAGCACGGTAAAGGGGGACGTCGAACTGGCCGGCGCGGGCCGTTGCAGCCCGGCAGCCTCCAGGATCGCCTCCAACTCGCCGGTACCGACAACGGCGTCCACCTCAGGGATATTCTTCTGGATCTCGTCGCGGTAGCGCTCGACCAGGCATCCGGCAACCACCAAGCGTTGCGCCCGGCCGCCATTGGCCGCCTTGTGCTGCGTCATCTCCAGGATCGCGTCAACGGACTCCTGCTTCGCCGAATCGATGAAAGAGCAGGTGTCCACCAGGATTTCGGCATCGGCTGCCGCCGGCGTCAGTTCGGCTCCGGCGCGATCCAGCAGCCCCATCATCACCTCGCTGTCGACGAGGTTTTTGGGGCAGCCAAGCGACACAAAACCCACCCGCGGCCTGTGCTGGACGGGGGCCTTCGTGCCGGCTTCCTGTTCGGGTGTGGAGCTCTGTGGCTCCAGGGTGACGGGCAGACTCACATCCTTCAGTTTACCAGCAAACGCAGGCTGTTCAATCCTGCCGCAGGGTGGTGCGCAGCACTAGGAATACTCCGGCACGTGCACCGGGGGCAGCAACTCAAAACCAGGGCGACCGAACAGATATCCCTGAAACAGGGTCACGCCTTCATCGCAGAACCATTGGAACTCGTCGGGTGATTCGATCCCCTCAGCGATGAGCTCAATGCCCAAGTCGCGGCAAACCTGCATGATGCCCCGCACCACCGCCTGCCGCGGTCTGTGGCTGGAGATGCCGCGTGCCAAGCTCTTATCCAGCTTGATTTGATCGGGCTGGAAGTCCGCCAGGAGATTCAGCCCGGAGTAGCCGGAGCCGAAGTCGTCAATTGCCAGGCGCATGCCCAGCCCGCGATACACATCCAACAGCTCGGTGAAGCGCTCCTGGTTACCGAGCACCTCGCCTTCGGTGACCTCGACGACCAGCCGCTCCGGAAAAAAGTTGAACTCAATCGCGGCATCCAGGGTTGATGCCAGGCAGTCGCGGTCGGCATGGAAGCCATGCGGCACCAGATTCAGGTTCAGGTCGCAGGTGATGCCAAGCTTGGCCGCGAGCCGCATTGCGGAGGATCGGCAGTGCTCATCAAAGCGCGCCAAATCTTCACGGGCGATGTCGTTGATGATGGTGGACGCGCTTTCACCCTGGGGTCCGCGCACCAGCGCCTCGTATGCCACCGTCGTCCGCGTTGAGGCGTTCACGATCGGTTGAAACGCAAAGGTGCAGGCCGGCATCGGCCGGTAGGGAACCGAGGTCGGTCCCCTGGGCGGAACGGGCGACGATGGGTACTGCCAAGTCACGAAACAGATTGCCTTTCTACTCGCTCAGCGCCCGTTCCCGAAGCCTTCGTGGGACAGGCACGCGCGCCGGAGGTCGCCTGTCCTGCTCCCAATTGTCGAGACCAGGAAACCAGCCGGTAAACCCCACTTTTGGGGGACATCGCTCCATTGGATGTCTGCAATTGGGTCAAGGCAGTCGTGCTGCTCCACAAAGGACGTATGCCTGTAGACAATCGACGACGCCGCCGATCCTCGACCAAACCGTACAATCGTGAGAAGCAAGGAAACTTGCTAGAACTCCCAGCGAAGAAGTGCTGCTCCCGCCGTGTAGCCGGCGCCTACGCTCGCCAGCAGCACAAGATCGCCCTGCTTGAGGCGGCCCTGCTCCAGGGCTGTGTGCATCGCCAGCGGGATGGTCCCGGCCGTCGTGTTGCCGTACCGGTCAATATTGATCACCACCCGATCCTGGGGCAGCCCCAGGCGTTCGGCGGTGGAGAGAATGATGCGCTGGTTGGCCTGGTGCGGGATCAGGCTCCCGAGATCGCTGCCAGTGACGCCATTGCGCGCCAACACGGCCTCGGAAAGCTCCGCCATCT
>CAXTRU010000510.1:0-2300 GCA_964246665.1 uncultured Acidobacteriaceae bacterium | reverse complement strand
CGCCGTCAGCATCACACTCGCTCCCGGATTTACCTTCCTTTGTGACAGGTGTAGCTTTCTGTTCGCTCTTGCCTTTCTTGTTGTCATTCCCCGCACGGGGAACCTGCTTCCCACTGCCGAACCCGGCCACTACTCGTCCTCACCCTCAACCACATCCACCTCGTCCACCGCCGCCCCCCAACTGCGCAATACCGCCCACACCGCCCGCGTCGAAAATCCCGCTGCCACCAGTCGACGCATAGCCCGTGCGGTCTCCTTGTCGCCCTCAGGCTTTTTCATGCGTTTACGCTCGGCATACGCCCTGGCGAGGGCGATCTCATCCACCTCGTCATAGGCCTTGCCCACTGCCTCATTCACCGTCGCCGACGCCACGCCCTTCCCCATTAACCCCTGCTGCACGCGGCGGCGCCCAAACTTGTCGTTCTCTTGCCGCAGCCGCGTGTAATCCGCCGCGAAGCGCTCATCGTTCAGGTAGCCCAGCTCCTTCAACTTCGCGATCACGCCATCCATTGCCGCCATCCCGGCCTCGCCCATCTCCGCCCGCTGCGCCATCGCACGCCGCAGGTCGCGCTCGCTTTTCATGCGACTCCCCAGGCTCTTGACCGCATAGTCCAGCAAACCAGCGGCGTCCAGCGGTGCCCTCGCCGTGTTTTTCGCCCGCCCAAACGCCATCCCGACTCACCTCACCACCAGCGATCAGCCACCAGCCACTAGCCACCAGCCACCGGCCACTAGCCACCTGAATCATTCTCGCCCGCCACGCGTCTCTACAACAGGCGGTCTCTGCCGCCACGGTCCCCATGCGCCTTCGAGCCATTCAGTGTTTCCTGCCCGCCCTCGCTCTCCTGCTCGCCGCCGCGCCGCGTGTACACGGCCAAAGCGGTGACAGCAACATCGCCGGCTTCGGCCCGCTGGACCCCGCGCAGCCCACCGGCATCACCGTCGCCCAGATCATCGAGCGCATGGGCCAGCAAGAGTCCAAGTTCGAGCACGCCCGCGATCAGTACATCTTCCGCCAGTCCGTCAAGATGGACGAAATCAACGACGATGATGGCAAGCCCAAAGGCCAGTGGCAGGAGGTCACCGACATCTCGTTCGACAACGCCGGACACCGTGTCGAACATGTCGTCTTTGCGCCGGGCAATACCTTTCAGGATGTCATCATCACGGAAAACGACATCAACGACATCAAGTACCGCCTGCCCTTCATCCTCACCGCAGCGCAGCTATCTGACTACAACATCAACTATCTGGGCAAGCAAAAGGTCGATGATCTCCAAACCTACGTCTTCGACGTTGCGCCCAAGCAGATCGTCAAAGGCCATCGTTACTTTCAGGGCAAGGTTTGGGTCGACCAGCAGGACATGGAGATCGTGATGTGCAACGGCCTCAACGTCCCGCAGATCGTTACGCGCGGCAAAGAGGACATCTCGCCGCCCTTCACCACCTACTACCAGCAGATCGATGGCAAGTACTGGTTCCCCACCTACACCCGCGCGGAGGGCATGCTCCACTTCCCCGGCTCGAACGGCTCACTGGCACAGGACGTGCACCTGCGTGCCACCGTACGCTACACCGACTACAAGCAGTTCCACACCAGCGTCACCATCAAGTACAACGGTGAAGATATCCCCACCGACACGCAGCCGCAACCCGACAAGCAGCCCACGGCCAAGCCTCAGCCATAGGCTTCAGGGCACCACTGGAACGTTCGATGGCAGGCTGATGCGAGAGTATGCCGTGTACTCCGCTCCCTGAGGCCGGAGCGTGCTTTGCACCAACAACACCTCTTGGGGAAACCAAGAGATTGCTGGCCCGAAAGCCGGCGGCTCCGGCGTCCCCATGCGATGCAATGCTTTCATCCCAGTCGAGCCTTTGCTGCGGGCCAGCGTGATGTGTGGCCGGAACGGCCGGCGCTCCGGCACAAATCCGCAGCTTGCTGAGGATTCGGTAAGGAGGTCGTGAAGGGATTGCAGTTCCGGGGTGGCCTCCACTTCTGCAAAGAGGATGCCCTTGGCAGCAAAGCGCCCAAGAGTGCCGATCGTGAGCTTCGGCGCGGATGCGTGCGCGAGATGCGCCAAAGCATGTGCGAGACACGTCGCTGTAGACTGCTCGATCTCTCCGTAGAACTGCAGCGTGATGTGCCACTGCTCCGGCGTGGACCAGCGCAGGCCATCCCCCGGGGCACTGAGACGGAGGCGCAGGCGCATCAGGCGCTCGATCGCCTCGGCAGATAACGGCAGAGCGGCAAAGAGACGCATGTTGTTGAGCGTACCAGTGCCGTTTCGGTGATGGATCTA
>CAXTRU010000509.1:1922-2310 GCA_964246665.1 uncultured Acidobacteriaceae bacterium | reverse complement strand
GCCGACAAGATCGGCGATGACTTCAAGGGCATCATTCTTTCGGTGACGAAGTTCGGCTTCTTCGTTGAACTCGATGAATTGTTCATCGAGGGTCTGGTTCCGCTTGGATCGCTCACGGGCGACTTCTACAGCTTCCGCGACGCTGACCGCGTCATCTGCGGTGCACGCACGGAGCACTGCTTCCGCGTGGGAGATCGTGTTGAGATCATCCTGGATCGCATTGATCGCCAACAGCACCGTCTGCAATTTGCGCTGCTGCCTGGCACGGAGCCGAAGCTGCAGGAAGGCGCACGGTCCCTGCGCAAAGGTAAAAGCGACGCCAAGAAGGCGCGCGCAGAAACCAAAGCTGATGGCAAGAGGGCGAAGGGCAAAGGCAAGCGCCGCAAGA
>CAXTRU010000509.1:0-1912 GCA_964246665.1 uncultured Acidobacteriaceae bacterium | reverse complement strand
TAAGTAAGCGGGCGCGCGCATCAAGCCAAAAGCCCTGTGCCAGCGCCTATGTGGAAGCTAAGGGATGTCGGTGGTGGGCATATCCGGTGGCAGCGGCAGCGTGGGCGACGTTGGCAGCTTCCACACCATCAACGACTCCTTCAACTTATAGCGGCGAGGGTCCAGAAACCAGCCCGTTGTCGGGATCGCGCGACTCCACACCAGCGAGCTTCCAGGCTCGGGCGCGTGATCGAGCACAGCATAGCGTGCGCCCTGCTCATGCACCCACCAAACACGGCGGTTGTCTGTCACATCCCACAGGAATGGGATAATGCCGGGACGGGTGATGCCGCCGAGATCCACCAGCGGATGCTCTGAAAGAAATGCGGCCTCACCGATGCTGTAGTGGGCCACCGGTGCGTCTGACGGCAAGGTGCGAAAGAAGGTGGCGAGCGCGGCGTAATCGCGGTCAACCTGCACCTTGTTGTCGATCAGGGGCCACGTCGTCAGCAAGCTTATGCTCACGCCGAAGAGCAAACCGAACGCCACGCCCAGCCTGTACATTCGCGGCCACAGCTTGAAGGCAATCGCCATGAGTGCAACGGTGAGCACGGTTGCGGTGACGAAGATGTAGCGGGTCTGCACATAGGTGTGATTGTTGATGTAGAACAAGCAGTTCAGGGCCGTCCATAAGAACAAGAACCATCCACCCGCATTGAGCGCAGGCGCAAGCGCACTTCTCGGGACAACGCTTCCGCGCTTGGGGCCAAAGGCGAGCCACCCTACCAGCGCCGTCACCCCAAGCAGCACAAGGGGAAAACCGAACGCATAGATCTGCAAGAGGTGACGAACGACCGACTCATTCGGCCCCGCGCGCTTGGCTGCGTTGGTATTGGGCAAGATGCTGCTGAAGGTATGCATGGCATAGCCTGCCCAGGCCACACCCGGTCCAATGATCAGAAAAAAGCCTAAGAAGAACAGAGCAAGCTTGCGCTTTGGCGGGGCCGGCATATTTACCCAACGCATGAACAGCAACACGCCCAGCAGGATCGTGAAGAAGCTCATCTCCGGCCGCAGCAGGGGAGCGATACCCGCGCACAGGCAACTCAACAGGTAGCGCGACGGCTCCATGGAGCGGTCGGGCGCGGCGGGCCCAAGGGCAACCAGCCCCCAACAGACAAGGCCAGCGGCAGCCAAGGCTTCCATTCCTGAAAAAGACCAGTACGCGAAGTACGGGTTAACAACGAGGACCAGCACCATGGTTGCCGCGAAGATGCAGCTAGGCGCTTCACCCAGCGTACGTACCAGGGATCGTGCGAAGACAAAGAAGCCGGACAGGCTGAACACAGCGGCGATCGCCGTCAGTGTTTTTCCCGCGCTCATCCAATCCGGAATCAGCAGATGCATGCCCGCAAGCAGCCACACCCAGAGCGGCGACGTGTCTCCGTAGACCACGTGGCCGTTGAAGGCGAAACCCTGCCCCCGCGACAGCGAGCGGGCGAATTCGAGGTGGATGTACGCATCGTCCTCCCAGTAGTGAAGGCCGTGAACGAACCAGAGCGCTGCCCATGCAACCGACAAGGTCAACAGCAGAAGCGCGATGGGAGGAATACGGCGCTCGTCTGCGGAGTGCGAGGTTGCTGCTTGCATGCATCTCCTTGGTCTAGAACGTGAGCGACTGGCCTGCGTAGCACGTCACTCCATGATGCCCTGCCCTGCAAGCCGATGCCAATGCGGGCGGACGTCAGTGTTGCAGCTGCTGCGTCGTGGGCTGCTGACCCAACCTGGTCCGAAGCGGTCGCGGCGTCCGCAGCCTGCGGCGGCGCATGGGGCTTGGCGTCTGCGCGGGATCCAGCCGGTACAGGATCAATTGATTGCGATCCGGGGCGTCCATGGCAGGGTAGGACTCCACACGAACAGGGTGGTAGAGCGG
>CAXTRU010000508.1:0-2313 GCA_964246665.1 uncultured Acidobacteriaceae bacterium | reverse complement strand
GCGAGCGTGAGAATACTGCCGGCGAGCGTCTCCTTGCCCTGGGCGAGGTCGCCGGTGAGCACCGCGCGGCCGTCACGGACCGTTACCGGCAGGCCGCCGAGCGTGTAGCTTCCGTCAGGCGCGCCGGCCGCGGGCATGCTGTCCGTGATGAGGATGGCCCGCTCGGGACCCTTGGCGCGATACCAGAGGCGGATCAAGGGTGGCGCGACGTGGACGCCGTCGGCGATGAGCTCGGCGTGGAGGCGCGGGTCGTCCAGGGTGGTCCCGAGGATGCCGGGTTCGCGGTGGTCCAGCGGGCGCATGGCGTTAAAGGTATGGGTCGCACTGGAAGCACCGGCGTCGAGGGCGGCGAGGGTCTCGGCGGCGGTGGCGTTGCTATGCCCGAGGCTGACGCGGATGCCGAGGCTGACGGCGTGGCGGATCAGGTCGAGGGCGTTGGGGAGCTCCGGGGCGAGCGTGAGAAGGGCGATGTGGCCGCGGGCAGCCTCGCGGAAGCGGTCGAAGGTGGCGATGTCCGGGGTGAGGAGGTGTTCGGTGGGGTGGACACCGCGCTTGGCGGCGGACAGGAATGGACCTTCGAGGTGGATACCGACCGGTTGCGCCTGCAAGGGCTGAGGGCCGCGTTCGATCTCGGCGGCGATGCGATCGAGGGCCTGGAGGGTGGTGTCTACGGGCGCGGTGACGGTGGTGGGGCAGTACCAGGCGACGCCGCGGGTGGCGTAGAAGCGGTTCAGGCGGGCGAAGCCGTCCGGGGTGGCGGACATGACGTCCTCGCCGACGGCCCCGTGCGTGTGGATGTCGAGGAAGGCTGGGGTGAGGGTAGTGGTGTCCTCGGCGTCGGGGTGCTCGTCAGTGTCGAGCAGGGCGCGCGTGCCGTCGTGGTCCAGCCGCAGGAGGGGATTGGGGAGGTCGGCGGCGGCGGTGAGGAGGCGGCTGGCGGTCAGGGTCGGCATCGTGATTTGTGTGTCCCCTCCCGGCGCTTTTGTCCAAAGTATTCAGAACACGCAGTTTAGGTCCGGACCTCAGCGTCAGGAGATTCTGCCCGCAGTTGGTGACCAGGCGGGTGTGCCATTTCAGTGTAGGCGTTTGGGTGGAAAAAGCACGCAAGCGGGCTACGCTGCTTTTGATCGGCGATTTGTCGGGGCATCGCAGGGGTTCGGCATCCCGACGGTCCCTTTTTCCAGGGCTACGCTAACTTGCGATGACTGGTTTTGCGGCGGAGCGGGTGTGGAACCACTTCCAGAGTGAAATCGCCGTCGCGCCCAGGCAGAGTAGGACGAAGGCGGACATGGTCCAAAGGAAGGGCTCTGACCGCGAGATGGCGATGACCTGTTTGCCGAACTTCAACGCCAGCCACGCAAGCAAGGCAAAGCGCGCGGCGCGGGCCAGGAAGTTTGTGAGCAGCAGACGGTAGATGGGATAGCCGAGGGCGCCGGCAGCGGCGATGACGAGCGTGTAAGGGAACGGCGGCGGGGCGAGGGCGCCGGCGGTGATCGACAGGACGCCATGGTCACAGATCCAGCGGCGAAGGCGCTTGAACCGCTTGTCGCCCATCATCCTGTGAATGCGTTCTTCGCCCAGCTTCTTGGTGGTGAACGAGAGCAGAAACGCGCCCAGAGTAGAGCCGAGCGCGGCGGCGAGGACATAGATCCAAACATGTTGACGGTGTTGCGCCACAAGGCCCACCACAACAAGGTCATTCCCGAACGGAAGCACGAGGAACGAAGAGTCCATGACGCCCATGACAAAGGGGCCGAGGTAGTTGAGGTGAAACAGGAACGTCAGAAGAGGATGGAGGAGCTTCATGCCTGGTTCAGAGTTGGATGCGGGTTTGCATCGCGCAAGGTCCTCGGCGGCCCGGTAACGAGTTTTCGGGGGGTGTTGCGGGAGCTTCGACGGCTGTGATTCGCTGACCGGAGCATAGGAGACGACGACAAAGCGTTTGGACCCTAAAGCACTGAATGCATAGAAAGCGATCCTGCTTCTGTGGTGTCGATCAGCCTCTGAGTGCTTCCAACCCCAGCGTGACCAGCCTTTTAGCCCGATGGCGAAATCGCGTTTAGGAGGACTGAACCGAACGTTCGCCTCGAAGGAACATCCGTGGAGAGCTGCCCCGTGTCTTTTTGAACGCTGCGCTGAAAGCGCTTTCAGACTTGTAGCCGACGGCACGAGCAACAGAGGAGACCGGGCTTTTTTCGTTTCTTAGCAGCTTCGCAGCTACGGCCATGCGCCAGTGGGTGAGGTACTCCATTGGAGTTTTGCCAACCTTCTGCCTAAATTGCTGCGCGAACGCGGTTCGCGACAGTCCTGAAG
>CAXTRU010000507.1:0-2314 GCA_964246665.1 uncultured Acidobacteriaceae bacterium | reverse complement strand
GCTCTGCGTCTACATGGAGCTCCTCGTCAGCATCCTGGTCGTCTTTCTGCTGCTCTATCCCGTCTTCCTTTAGGCACATCTCTCCGATGCTGTCGTTCCCGAAGGGACGCTGCGTCTCTGCAACGAGCCGACCGCACCCTGTAAACTAAACCTTCACTCACAATGCCTTCCGACGAGCAGCAAACCCCCAGGTTCTATCTCACCACTCCGATCTACTACGTCAATGGCCGCCCGCACATCGGCCACGCGTACACCAACATCGTGGCGGACGTCCTCGCGCGCCGGCACCGCCTCCAGGGCGACGACACCTTCTTCCTGACCGGCACCGACGAGCACGGCCAGAAGATCGAGCGCTCGGCCGCCGCCGCCGGCATCCCGCCGCAGCAGTTCACCGACGAAGTCTCCGCCCAGTTCCGCTCCCTGTGGGACCGCATGGGCCTCACCTACAATCGCTACATCCGCACCACCGACCCCGCCCACAAACAAGGCGCCCAGCAGCTCTTCCGCGAGCTCTACAACCGAGGTTTCATTTACCTAAGCACCTACACCGGCAGCTACTGCGTCTCCGACGAAGCCTTCGTCGACCAGCCCGCCGGTACGCCGTGTCCCGACTGCGGCCGCCTGCTCGAAACCGTCACGGAAGAAAACTTCTTCTTTAAGCTAAGCGAGTTCCAGCTTCCCCTCCTGAACCTCATCGAGAGCAACGACCTCCTCATCACCCCCGACACTGCTCGCAACGAAGTCCTAAGCTTCGTGCGCGGCAACGTCGTATCTGATACTCGCCAGTTGACACCCAAGCTAAGTGGGTCGTCTCAACCCGAGCCGCTCCCCTCCGACTTGTCATCTCAACCCGAGCCGCTCCCCTCCGACTCGTCATCTCGACCGGAGCGAAGCGAAGTGGAGAGACCTGCTTCTGCCCCCGCCCAGTTGTCTGGAAGCAATCTCCCCACAAGCGCCGCCGGCACCTCCTACCTCCCCGAAGCCCTCAAAGACCTCTCCGTCTCACGCAGCAGCTTCACTTGGGGCATCCCCGTCCCTGCCGACGTCCAGAACGCCTCCGGCACACAACAAAACCACGTCATCTACGTCTGGCTTGACGCCCTCGCCAACTACATGACGGCCATCGGCTACGGCTCCAACGATCTGGAGAAACAAGCCGAATTCCAACGCTACTGGCCCGCCGACCTCCACCTTGTCGGCCAAGAGATCAATCGCTTCCATTGCGTCTACTGGCCCGCATTCCTGCTTGCGTTGAACCCTAAACTGCAGCACGACCCTAAGAACAAGGCGCCGGTTCTTACGCCGGAAGAAGACGCAGATTGGGCCAAGATGTGGGTACCCAAGCAAATCACCGCCAACGGCTGGTTACTCTTCGACAACGCCAAAATGTCAAAGTCGCGCGGCAATGTCGTCCGCACCGAAACCATCCTCGACGCCTTCGGTGACCACGTCTACGGCAAGCAGTTCCCGGACTCGACCAAGCAAGAGCGCGATCTCTTCGCTGCCGACGTCCTCCGCTACTTCCTGCTGCGCGAAATTCCTTTCGGCCAGGACGGCAGCTTCAGCTTCGACGCCCTCGTCACCCGCTACAACGCCGACCTTGCCAACGGCTACGGCAACCTCGTCAGCCGAGTGTTGAACATGATCTTTAAGTACTTCGAGGCTAGTGTTCCCCAGGCGTCAGGGATGCGGCGGCACTCCCAAAATGCGGAGGAGCATTTCACGTCAGGGGCAAGTAAGGAACGGGCACACCAGCTTGCGGCATGCGTCGAACGGTGTTCCAGCGACTTAGCCATCCTGAGCTTCAATCGAGCCTTGGAGAGCGTTTACGAGATGATAGCCAGACTAGACCTTTACCTTACAGAACAGGCTCCGTGGCGATCGCCCGCCGGATTTGACGAGGCGCGCGTGCAAGAGCGCAGGGCAGTAATTCTCTACACAGCCGCCGAAGCTATCCGAGTCCTCACTCTCCTGCTCTACCCCATCCTCCCCAACGCCACTGCCAAAGTCTGGCAACAACTCGGCCTCGGCGACATCACACTGAGCACTGAGCACCAATCACTGAGCACCCTGCTCGCCTGGGGCGGCCTCAAACCCGGCACCAAACTCGGCTCGCTCGCCCCCATCTTTCCCCGCGCCGACAAATCTCTCATTCAGGTGATGCTCAACATGGAAGAATCCCGCAACACACCCAATCCTCTCCACTTCCAAGAATCCACAGCTATCCCCATGGTCGCCGAAGCTTCCCTGCCTGTCGCGAAGGCCGCCACAATCGCCGCCGCGGAGGCCACCCCCTCGACCCACCCAGCTGCTG
>CAXTRU010000506.1:0-2319 GCA_964246665.1 uncultured Acidobacteriaceae bacterium | reverse complement strand
GTCTACTTCCCGGAGCTGCGCCCCTTCTTCCTCGAAAACGCCAACTACTTCTCCACGCCCATCCAGCTGCTCTACACTCGCACCATCGTGCATCCGGAGTTCGGCATCCGTGCCACCGGCAAGCTCGGCTCCACCAACATCGGGCTGCTCACCATCGACGACCGCTCCCCCGGCGAAGCCTTCGACCCATCCGCCCCGGACCACGGCAAGCACGCGCTCTTCGCCGTCGGCCGCGTCACGCAGGATCTCGGCAAAGGATCCAGCCTCGGCGCCATCTACACCGGCTACGAGTTCGCCGGCAGCTACAACCGCATCGGCGGCCTGGACTTCACCGCCCGCTTCAACGACAAGTGGACCGCCCTCGGGCAAATGGTCGAAAGCGCCTCAAAGTACCTGGCCACAACATCCGGCTCCGACACACCGGGTGCCCCATCTTCGGCGACCTCATCGCCGCCTAAGGTGGGTGCCGGCCCCGCCTCCTGGCTCGAAATCAGCCGCCAGGGCCACGCCTTCAACCTCGACAACTCGTACCAGGACTTCTCCACCGGCTTCGCCTCGCAGGTCGGCTTCATTCAAACGGCCAATATCCGCTATGACCAGTGGCACTCGACCTACCAGTGGTACCCCAAACACTCCTTCATCCAGACCTGGGGGCTGGAAACCTCAGGCCATGTCTCCTGGGATCACCAGGGCAATCGCGTCGAGCACTACACCACCGTCGATCCCTTCGTGCAGCTCGCCCGCAAATCCACCATCGCCCCGTTGGTGAACTTCAATTCAGACACCCTTGGGCCTCAGGACGGCTACCCGATCTCCAGCAACATTAACCTGAGCCAGAATGCCGTCGGCATCGTCTTCCGCAGTGCTCCGGTCCCTCAGCTCAACTGGAACATCGTTTACTTCAGCAGCGGCAATCCGAACTTCTACCCCGCCGCCGGCCAGGCGCCCTTCTTGCTCCATCAGAACTACCTGCAAGCGCTCGTCAGCTTTCTTCCGGTGCACTCCCTCACAATCGACAACACCTACCTGCTCGACCGCGACCACAACGCCCACACCGGTGCCGACGTCTACGAGAGTCAAACTCTGCGCACCAAGATCAATTACCAGTTCACCCGAGCCTTCTCCGCCCGCGTCATCACCGAGTACGACTCCGTCCTCGTCAACCCCGCCCAGACCTCGCTGGTGCGCACCAAGCAGGTCGCCACCCAGGCCCTGCTCACCTGGCTGCCCCACCCCGGCACCGCCATCTACTTCGGCTACAACAACGACCTGCAGAACTACGACCGCAGCTTCTGCCAGCGCTTCCCCGCAGGCTCCCCCGACGGCACCCCAGGCATGTGCAACCCCGACCACCCGATCCTGCCCCGCTCCAACCAATACCTCAACGACGGCCGCCAGTTCTTCCTTAAGGCCAGCTACCTGCTGCGGTTTTGAGCTGAGCGAGCGTCCAATGTCCCCCTCGAACTATCGGACAGAATGATCGCAATAAGGTCGCCCGTCCCTTCCGGTGCCCGCTCGAACTCAGGCGGCGATGTTCTACAGATCCGTCGCCCAATCCACAACCTGCAACAGCGCGTCCGCATGCCGGAATCCCGCGTCACTTAGAAACGTAGCTAGCCATATTGATCTCCAGCAGGAAAGGGCTGCCCCGCTCAGAGCCATTCCCGCTCAGGGCTCGCGGAGCCGCCGCGTTCCAGCGTGAACTCCGCCGCACCTGCCGCATCCAGCTCAGCGAACACCTCGTCCAGTGAAGGCCGCAGCGGTTCTTCAGAAAGAATCAAGGCTCCAGACGCAGCGTCTCTGCGCAAATACACTTCATCCGTCTTGAACCGGTACTCCGAGGGAATGCGCACCGCCTGACTACGTCCGTTCTGAGAAACACTAGCTCGTTTCATTTGCGGCATGGGTGACTCCTGGTACCGATCGTGAGATGTATCACGCATCACAGTCAAACCAACAGACGGTGCTCCGGGGAGCGGACGCGAGCGCCTTGGTGCCACCGCGCCAAGCTCGCCTGGTTTTACCCGCTACTTGCCGAACCGAACCGACTTGCGCACAATTCCGCCCTGGCTCCCTAAACTTTTCTCATGCGCCAACCACCACTCCAGCAACCCTGCACGCACGTCGCCACGGCTCAGGAACGCCACCGCGATCCCCAGTATCTCGGATGCGGCGCCGCTGCGGGCCAGCCCTGCCGGTGGGCTCTCCGCTACGACGGCCTCGCCGATCCACCCTTTCACTCCGAACGCCTGGAAGCCGCGGCCAACCAGCCCGCCCCAGGCCCGGCCATAGACCCCGAAGCGTTCCGCAAAGCCATCC
>CAXTRU010000505.1:0-2319 GCA_964246665.1 uncultured Acidobacteriaceae bacterium | reverse complement strand
CGCGCAAAGTCCACCAGCAGCCCGTCAAAGGCCGCCACGCTTACATTCGGCCACGCGGTGGTGGCCTCCCGCAGCATGTCCTCACGCTCGTCCACATCGAACAAGGCACCAGGTTTGGTGGAGTTTTTCAGCACAGCAATGACGAGGCGGTCGGCAATCTTCGCCCCACGCGCGATCAGATCAAGGTGCCCATTGGTCGGCGGATCAAACACGCCAGGATAGATGACAGTCAGCTCAGACATGCGCTCTCAGCATACGCACCTGTTGTTGCCATGTCTCGCAGAACGCGTTCCAGGCGACTCGTCAGGCATGGTGCGCAAGGTAGTACTGCTGCACGTACTCCCGCACGCCATCCTCCAAGCGCGTAAATGGCTTGGTGTACCCCGCGGCACGCAGCTTTGCCACCTTCGCCTCGGTGAAGTACTGATACTTGCCCCGCAGCACTTCAGGCATCTCGATAAATTCGATCCGCGGCTCCAGGTCCATCGCCTCGAACACTGGCGTTACCAGGTCAATCCATGTCCGCGCTTGACCCGTGCCGCAGTTGAACAGACCACCCGGCGCTTCCGACTCCTGCAGGGCAAAGTGCAGCGTCACATCCACAGCGTCCTTCACATAGATGAAGTCACGCATCTGATCGCCATCGCGATACTCCGGCCGGTAGCTCTTAAAAAGCTTTACCTCACGCGTGCACCGGATCTGCTCATAGCTCTTCGACACCACGCTGCGCATATCGCCCTTGTGGTCTTCAAACGGGCCATACACGTTGAAGTACTTCAACCCAACAATGTTGCCACCTTCGCCCTGCGTGAACAGATCATGCTTCAGCGCCCACAGGTCGAACATGTGCTTCGAGTAGCCATACATGTTCAACGGCTTCAACGTCGGCGTGACGTCATCCGCATCGTCATAGCCGTGCGCGCCGTCGCCATATGTGGCCGCGCTGGAGGCATACACAAACCGCACCCCATGACTCAACGCCCAATTACACAGCACGCGCGTGTACTGGTAGTTGTTGCGCAGCAGATAGTCGGCATCGCGCTCCGTCGTCGCACTGCACGCGCCCAAATGAATGCATGCGGTCGCTTCCGCAAAAGCGCCATCTTCCAGCAATCCCAGAAACTCTTCCGGTGAAACGATGTCCTCATACCGCAGCCCGACAAGGTTCTTCCACTTCTCGTCCTTGCCCAGCTCATCCACCAAGATCAGCTCGTCATAGCCGCGCCGGTTCAGCTCCGCCACCACATTGCGGCCGATAAACCCCGCCGCCCCCGTCACCACCAACGGCCTTGCCATGCACACTCCAGCTTGATCGAACTTTCGACCATGCTACATCGCCAAGAAGCCTGCACTCGGAGCAACGCTCAACACCTCGCCCCTCGCCACCTCATCGCTCACACCTGAACAGCAACCCTAAACAGCTGTCCGTCGGATATGCATTACGCCTGCGGCTTAGGCACAAAAAACACAAATTGCTGCGCCGTCTCCGCCCAGTTCGCCAGCACACCTGTCGCCAACTCACTATCTGTGAGCCGCACATGCTCCTCCAGCAAGCCACGCAGAGCGCCCTGCTCTTCCGCCGTGCACGCTCCAAACGGCCGTGCCTCCAGAAACTCCGCATGGTATCGCTGCTCCCCGAGCACGTCGCCATCCTCGTCCAGCACCCAGGCCGTTCCGCCCGTCATGCCCGCGCCGAAGTTCACGCCAATGCCGCCCAGGATGACCACCGCGCCACCGGTCATGTACTCGCAGCCATGGTCGCCGATGCCTTCCACGACGGCTACCGCGCCGGAGTTTCGCACCGCGAAGCGCTCGCCGGCCCGCCCCGCAGCAAACATGCGCCCCGCCGTTGCGCCGTATAACGCCACGTTGCCCAGAATGACGTGCTCATGGCTCGCATGCGCCGCACGTCCCACGGGCTGGAAGACAAGCTCACCACCACTCAACCCCTTGCCCACAAAGTCGTTCGCCTGGCCCTTCAGCACAAGCTGAACCCCTTCGGCGACAAACGCCCCAAAGGACTGCCCAGCCACGCCCTCCAGCGCAAACGAAATATCCGCCCGCGCGACGTCGCCCTTCACACGAGCCACCGCCAGCGCGCCCGAGATCTCCGCGCCCACCGCACGATGCGCATTCGAGATCGCCGCCGACACACGGAACGGCTCGCCCTTGCGCGCTGCGTCCATCGCGTCGTCGGTCCACGGCGCATCCAGCCGCTCATCCTCACCCGGCCGGTCGTTGCGCGCGCCCATCCAGCGTCGCGCACCCGTGCCAACCTCGGCCAACACCGGCTTCAGGTTCAGACCACCATCACGGCGT
>CAXTRU010000504.1:0-2324 GCA_964246665.1 uncultured Acidobacteriaceae bacterium | reverse complement strand
AACGTCCAGCAATCAACGTCCGATTGCCTTTCTTCCCTTCTTTGTCATTCCCGAACGGGGAACCTGCTGTTTACTCCTGTTCCCGCCACTCCAACAGGAATCACAGCCTTCTCTTTTCTTGTCATTCCCCGCACGGGGAACCCGCTGTTTCCTCTCCACCCACATCCCACCCGAGCCGCAAAGATCGCACCCCCACAAGCAATACCCAGCCGCAATCACAACAACACAACCACGCAAACCGCGCACACCAGTACCTTCGTAACCATCAACGCCCCCGAAACAAAGCACACCTCCCATATCCCGACACGCGCGTCACGTAACTAACACGTCTGGCACAACGGCATCCCCCGTCCGTGGGATTCGCTCCCCTTCAGATACAGCTACTCTCGCGTTGGTTAGGGAGGGTTAGATTCGCCCAAGGTCACCTGATTCAGTAACTTACGTACTGCTCAGGGCGGTCACGGCGTCACACCGTCACTCATCAATTTCCCTCATGTTTGAGGTTGTGCAATGTTGCTGTCGTCGAAATACCGAGACTTTCTCTTGCTTTGCGGTGCCTCCCTGTTTGCCACTTGGTCTGCACACGCCGGCTCACCGCAAAAGCCCGCTCCTGTCGTCGCCCCTGATCTGGCGCGTCAGGTCAAAAGCGCCGATCTGATCTCCGTCATCATCCAGTACAAGTCGGCTCCGACCGCGGCGGAGCTGCAGCGGCTCACCAGCCTGGGCGGCAGCACCATCGTCTCCCTCCCCAGCATCAACGCCGTTCAAGTTCAGTTGCCTTCTTTCGCGGTCTCCGCCCTCACGGATGACGGCAACGTGAAATATGTCAGCCCTGACCGTATGTTGGTCAGCCATGCAGGCCCTGCGGCCCTTGCCCCCTCCATCGCCAGCAGCGCGGAATTTACAGCGGAACCGATCAATGCGCCCGCAGCCTGGAACATGGGCTACTACGGATCCAACATCGGCGTCGCCGTGATCGATAGTGGCATCTCGCCGTCGCTGGATCTGCAGGCCGTCTCGGCGCAGACCCTGGCCCTTATCGCGCCCGCCCCGGCCATACTGGGTGGTCCCGCGCTGCCCTATGGTCCGGGCGCTACTGGCCGAGTCATCTACAATCAAAGCTTTGTTCCGGGCGCACTCAAAGACACAGCCGACGAGTACGGTCATGGGACCCACATCGCCGGTCTCATTGGGGGCGACGGTGCAGCGTCGTATGGCCCGCAATACTTCCGCACCTTCTATGGCATCGCACCCACGGTCAGCCTGATTAACCTCAAAGTTCTCGATCAAAACGGGCAAGGTACCGATACGGCGGTCATCCAGGCCATTCAGGCAGCCATCTCTCTCAAAAAGACCTACAACATCCGGGTCATCAACCTGTCCCTGGGCCGTCCGGTCTTTGAGAGCTACCAACTCGATCCGCTTTGCCAGGCCGTCGAGCAGGCGTGGAAGGCCGGCATCGTCGTCGTCGCTGCCGCCGGAAACAACGGTCGCGACCTCGCCTTAAACACCGAAGGCTACGGCACCATCGAGGCTCCCGGCAATGATCCCTACGTGATCACCGTAGGCGCCACGAATACCAAAGACACCGCAGCGGTAACCGACGATGTGATGGCCTCCTACAGCTCCAAGGGCCCCACGTTTATCGATCATTTCGCCAAGCCGGACATCATCGCTCCGGGCAATCTGGTCACCAGCCTGAACGCCCCGGCAAATTCGCTGCAAAAGAACAACCCCACGTTCTACACGCCCCTTAGCTTCTACCTGACCGTTCCTGGCCCTGCAGGCGCAACACAATCCTCCACCGTTTACATGCCCCTAAGTGGAACGAGCATGGCTACCGGTGTCGCCAGCGGCGCCGTTGCTCTGCTCATCAACGCAAATCCCGCCCTTACGCCGGATCAGGTCAAGGCCCTGCTCATGGCAGACGCCAACAAATCCGTCATCCCGCAAACCAACACGGTCACCGACGGCAGCAACGCCTATATCGCCCACAACGATGTCTTCACCACGGGCGCGGGCTATCTCAACATCGGCGCTGCCGTCAAAGATGCGAAGTCCAAGAGCATCCCCGCCGGCACTGCCATGACGCCACTGGCCGTCTACGATCAGAACTCCGGCAACGTCGGGCTCGTCACTGACTCCACAGCCCTGTGGGGAGCCACCGCCCTCTGGGGAGCCGCCAACATCTACGGCGCGAACGCCTTCGTTCAGGGCAACACCGCGCTCTGGGGCGCCAATAGCGTATCCGGCAGCACCGCCCTTTGGGGAGCAGCCAACACCGGCAGTTCTACCGATCCCAACGCCGCCACCGCCCTTTGGGG
>CAXTRU010000503.1:2054-2339 GCA_964246665.1 uncultured Acidobacteriaceae bacterium | reverse complement strand
GGCTATGGGTGGTGTGGCGGAGGGGCGCCGGGCTTGTGGGGTGGAGGCGGTGTGCCGGCCCCGGGATGTGTATGTGTATTTCGACAACGACATCAAGGTGCGGGCGCCGTTCGATGCAGGGGTGTTGATGGGGAAGGTGCGGGAGCGGCTGGGGTGAGTCGCGGCTGTTGCGTGAAGCAGGTTCCCTTCGGGAATGACAAGCAAGAAAGGCAACAGCAGCGGCAAACGCAAACGCAGATTCCCTTCGGGAATGACAAGCAAGAAAGGCAAAAGCAACGGCACCAG
>CAXTRU010000503.1:0-2012 GCA_964246665.1 uncultured Acidobacteriaceae bacterium | reverse complement strand
CCCCTCGCCCCCGCCTACACCGATCACCGATCCCCTAGCACCTAGACCCTAGCACCTAGCAGCGAGCACCGAGCACCGAGCACCGAGAACCGAGCACCGAGAACCGAGAACTTACGCCAGGTATTCCTTCAGCCAGGGATCGGTGCTGTGCACGAGGTCTTTGGTGGGGCCGTTGAAGACGATGCGGCCTTCGTTGAGGACGAGGAAGCGGGTGCCTGGATCGATGCCTTTGTCCGGGATGGGCTCCATGTGGTTGGTGGTCTGGTTATAGCGGTGCGTGGCGAGGGTGAAGGCGTCTTGCAGGCGATGCGTGATGAGCACGGCGGTGGTGCCGGAGACGTCGCGTTGTTTAACGACGAGCTCGATGATGGTGGTGGACGTGATGGGGGCGAGGCCGCCGGTGGGGCTGTCGTAGAGCAGGAGTTCGGGGCCGGTGATGATGGCGCGGGCGATGGAGACGCGACGGCGCATGCCGCCCGAGAGCTCCGAGGGGAATTTGCTTATGGCTCCTTCGAGCTCGACGAAGCGGAGGGCTTCGACGACGCGCTTGTGGGCTTCGTCTTCGGGGGTGTTGTCCTCGTGGAGGCGGTAGGCGACGTTGTCTTCGACGGTGAGGGAGTCAAAGAGGGCGCTTTCCTGGAAGACCATGCCGATGTGGGCGCGGAGCTCGAACATTTCGCGTTCAGAGAGCTTGCTGAGGTCTCGGCCGAAGACGCGCTCGGTGCCTTTGTCGGGCTGCAGAAGGCCGTTGGCGAGCTTCATGAGGACGCTTTTGCCGCCGCCCGCGGGGCCGAGCAGGATGCGGGTTTCGCCGCGCTGCACCTGGAAGGTGATGTTTTCGAGAACGGGGTCACGGTCGAAGGTGATGGAGACGTTTTGGAAATCGATGATGGGGTCGGTCATGGGCGTCTGTGGCTGGGTGTGAACAGCAGGTTCCCTGCGGGAATGACAATCAGAAAGGCAAAGGCAAAGGCAAAGGCAAAGGCAAAGGCAAGGCAAAGGCAAAGGCAAGGGCAACAGCCACAGCGAACGCAAGGGACGCGAAGGGCGCAAAGGGACGCGACGGCGGTGTCGCTGCGGCTGGGCGTTAGCGGCCGAAGATGCCGATCATCATTTTGGTGACCAGGGTGTCGACGATGATGAGCAGCACGGACGAGGTGACGACGGCCTGGGTGGTGGCTTTGCCGACGCCGCGTGTGCCGCCGGTGGTGGACAGGCCGTAGTAGCAGCCGATGGTGGCGATGAGAAAGCCGGAGAAGAGGGGCTTGGTGAGGCCTTCGACGACGTCGCCCATGACGAGCGCGGAGATGGCGTTGTGGAAGAACGTGATGCCGCTTTGGCGCAGCAGCGTGACCGCGACGAGCGCGCCGCCCGCAATGCCCATGGTGTCCGAGATCATGGTGAGGAAGAAGAGCATGCTGACGGTAGCGACGATGCGCGGTGTGACCAGCTTGCGGATGGGGTCGGTGCCGAGGGCGCGCATGGCGTCGATCTGTTCGGAGACCTTCATGGAGCCGAGCTCGGAGGCCATGCCGCTGGCGTTGCGGCCGGAGACCATGAGGCCGGTGAGCACGGGGCCGAGCGCCTTGACCATGGAGAGCGAGACGAGCTTGCCGGTGAGGTCGACCGCGCCGAACTGCTTGAGCGTGGTGGTGGACTGCAAGGTGAGCACGGCTCCAGTTAAGAAGCCGGCGAGGATGACGATGGGCACCGAGCCAACGCCGATGGAGTCAAGCTGGATGTAGGTGTCGGCGTAGTAGTGCGGGGCGGAGAAGAGCGCGGCGATGGCGCGTCCGGTGAGGAGGGAATAATCCTGCACGGAGGCGATGATGCGCTTGGCGAACGCGGCCACGGCGGCGGCATCCTCGACCACGCCCTGCACTGGGGACTCGAGACCGCGGGCGTGCCCACGAGGCTCGCCTTCGCCGTCGAGATCGACGGTCCGACGATCGACGCGGCCGCGACGCTGAACGGCTCCTACCCTCAAGTGCCGGACGGCCTTTTCCTGATGT
>CAXTRU010000502.1:0-2368 GCA_964246665.1 uncultured Acidobacteriaceae bacterium | reverse complement strand
GTGATGCGAAACACCGCGGGGCCGTGAGGTGTCTCACAGCCCCGCAGAATGAATCTTTGGTGATGGTTACTGTTGACCGGCGGTACCGGCCGCAGGACCTGTGGTGGTCTGCACCCCGCTCGCGTTGCCGGAGACGACCAGTTCCACCCGGCGGTTCTGTTGGCGGCCGGCTGCGGTTTTGTTGTCGGCGACGAAGTTGGTGGCGCCATAGCCCTGGGCGGTGATGTTGTCCTGCGGAACGCCGTTGTTCGTCATGAAGTCCTTGACCGCATCGGCACGGTTCTCACTCAGCTTCTGGTTCATCGCGGGGGAGCCGGTGGCGTCCGTGTAGCCTTCCACCTGCACCTTGAGGCCCTGGTAGAGCTCAAGGATTGTGGCGACCTTGGCGAGCGACACCTGGGTGTTGGACTTCAAGGTGTACTTGCCGGTGTCAAACAGCACATCGGACAGGTTGACCACGAGACCGCGAGGCGTTTCGGTGGTTTGCAGCACGGCGTTGAGCTGAGCCAACAACTTGGCGCGCAGGGCTTCGACGCTCTGCTGGGCGTCCTGGGCACGGCGCTCGGAGTCGGCTGCCTGGGCGCGGGCGTTGGCGGCCTCAGCATCGGCCTTGGCTTTCTGCGCTTCGGCTTCGGCACGCTGGGCGGCCGCGCGGTCCGCATCGGCCTGGGCCTCCGCGGCCTGGAGTTGTGCCTGCTGTGCCTGCTGCGCGGAAGCCGCGGCCTCCGCCTGGGCGTCTACCTTGGCTTGTTGCGCCTGGCGCTGGCGCTCATCGGCCTGTTTGCGCAGGGTGGTCAGGCGGGCATCTTCGGCGCGCTGCACGGCTTGGCGAGCGTCCGTAAACTCCATTTTGACGTCGCGGTGTTTGCCATCCTGGATGGCCTGCGCGTTGGTGATGTCTTGTTGCACCTCCTGCATGATGTCGGCCGCGTACTTATCCGCACCGGCGTTCAGCGCGATGCGCTGGGCGTTGTAGGCCTCAAACAGCGCAAGCGGCGTGTGTTCGCGGTCGGTGATGGGCATCGGGTTTGACTTGCGGCCTTCGGTGTTGGCATACAGGCCGCGGGGCAGCAGGGCGTAGTGCACGTTCACGGTCTGAAGGACGCCAGCGGTGTCCTTGCGGAACACGTTTTGCAGCACGATGACGTCGGACGGGGTGGAGACCGCGTAGTAGGGCTCGGCGGTAACGAGCATGCCGAAGCTTTGAAAGCCGCTGGTGACGTCAAGGGAGGCCTTGTCGCCGGAAAGCTCGAGCTCCCCGAGGTTTTGGGGGCGGCCATCAGCCGAGATCGCCCACAAGACATAGGTGAGGTACTCGGGTCCAAAACCGTTGGCGGGGCTCATGCCCTCGAACTTGACGTGGATATTGGTTTTGCCGGTCTTGGAGTCGACCTGGGCTTCGCCATGGGCCTTCTGCATGAGGTTGGTGCCTTCAAAGCCGACCTTGGTGGAACCGGAGCGGTTCAGGTAGTTCACCGCGTCAAGATCACGTTGCACCACCTTCACGTGGTAGACATAGGTGCCGTTCTCGCTCTGCGCGATCACCTCAGCGGAGCGTGCGCCCGGGGCGACGGCGGTGGGATTGGCCTCTTGAGCGAAGGCAGGCGCAGCAAAGCAGGCAAAGCCGCATACGGGCAAACCAAGAGCAAGGGTGATGGCAGCCGCAGGCAGGGCGGCTCCGAATCGAAACATGTGGCGGGACATCGTTCTCTCCTTCAAGAGCGGCACCACGGAGGCACACACGCTCAGCAGCGCATCTACGCGCTTCAAAGGGTCCGATGCCCCGCTTTTCCCAAAGGTAGCCCTCTGCCTCGATGCAGGACAGCCCGGAGGTAACCCAACGGAAGTACTAACGGTTCGCGCATGGTCGAGTTTGGAAGAGTTGACGTTATGGGCTGTTGCCGGAATGTGGTCGAACGAGGACAAGCCATCGCTACAGGGCTGCCATCGAGCACCGGATGTGCAACGAAGGTAATCCCTCGCCGTGCCCCGGCCGGGGCCGTCCCATCCCCTGCGTGTGTCATGGACATGGAGCTATCGGTCGGCCTACCTGCTCTTCCGAGGGAGTTACCCGTACCTCATCGGGCAGTAACTTTGGTTTCGCCGAGGGCGTAGTGCGCTCTCCCGAGGCTAACAATGTGCAAGTTCCCCGCGGCCGTCGTGTTGCTTTCCGCCGTAGCTTGCAGCCTGCTTACCGGCTGCTCTGGATCGCCCGCTTTTCCCATGGTGGATGCGAGTGCGACGTCCTCCCCACCCGACGTACCGGCGCATGCCTCGTCGGCCCTGAAAGGGCGCATTCACGGAGGGCAGCAGCCCATCGCGGGAGCCAAAATTTACCTGTTGGCTGCCGGCACCAAAGGGTACGGCT
>CAXTRU010000501.1:0-2374 GCA_964246665.1 uncultured Acidobacteriaceae bacterium | reverse complement strand
GGGCAGAACCCACGCGCCCTCAACCCAGTAGTATTGGGCGCCGTCCCAGGCCCAGTAGCCGGGCGTCCAGATGTAGCCGTCACCCGGGCAAAGCGGTTGGTCATAGACTGGGATCGCCGGGGGAGCAATGGTGGCGCTGATGAAGACAGCGGCGTGCGCCTCGGGTGAGGGCGCTGCAAGTGCGAATCCAGCAAGCAGGGCCCCGCCGAGAGCAACGTTCAGTCCAACATGTCGTAGTGCGCGCTTCCAGTTCATCTTGTCTTCCTCTGCCTTGCGCCTGGAGCTTGCTTGCTGCAGCCCGGCGCGGCCCGGAGCCTTTTGCCCGGCTCCGCAGCCGGTGCCAGACTCACACTTGGTTAGACACAAGCCCACCGCAGAGGTTGCGCTGCGCACAGCAGCACCGACAGGGTCTGAGCCCTGCCGCCCCTGGTGGGCGCTCTTAGCCGGGCGTTAGGGTTTGGGCAGGGCGGTCGCCGCCTTCGGCCCGGTAAATAGGGCTTTGGGGCACATCACGTGGACACCATCATTGGTGTCCACCAGCTGCGTGATGTCCACATCGCAAGCCGTCGAAATCAAGGAATAGGCATCCTCGCGCGACAAGTGCGGGTAGTCCGGATTGCCCTCGCTGAGGAACAGGATCATGTTGCGCACGGCCATCTCGGTCGCGGTCTTCAGGTCGGCGTTGAATCCCATGCTGATGTACTGCGTCGGCGTCTCGGCCCGGGGCCACAGCAGGTGCTCGCGCGTGGCCTCGCCCTTGTGCACGATGAATTGGAACGTGCCCGTGAGCGAGGTTTCGAGCGCGGTAATGTCCACCTCGCCGTTACCCTGGCCGGCATGCCCGTCGCCGGCCTCAAACAGCCCACCGGCCGCGTGCACGGGGTAGAAGATGACTGAGCCGGCGGTCAGCTCCTTGTTGTCCATGTTGCCGCCGTGCATGGAAGGCGGGGCAGAGTTCCACTTGCCGGCTGACTCCGGCGGCGCTACGCCCATGGAGCCGAAGAAGGGGTGCAGCGGAATGGTGACACCCGGGGCGAAGTCGGCCACCATCTTGGTGCGGTCGAGCGGAATAATCTTGGTGCGGCCGTAGGGGAAGTCGTCGGGCAGAAAGCCGCGGCCCACGCCGAAGCTGTTGCACGCCCAAGGCACGTCAATGGCGATCTTGACGACCCGGACCTCGAGTACGTCGCCGGGTTCTGCCTCTGCTACAGCCACCGGCCCGGTCAGGATGTGCCCGCCCGGTCCGCGCTGGTCCTGCGGCACGCCGTCGTACAGTTTGCCGAGCCACTCAGGGATGTCCGCCTGCTTGACCCCGTTCGCCAGCAGTCGCTGCGGTGGACCGCAGGTTGACGCCGTCTGCAGCACCACGGTGTCGCCGGTGTGCACCGTGATCGCCGGCTTGGCATGGGCCGAGTAGTAGCCCCACGCCACGGTCGAGGGCGTGGCGAGCAGTGTCTGTGTTGCTTGGGCGAAGGAGACGGCTGACGTGGACGCCAGAGCAAGTGCTGCAGCGACGGCGAGAAGCTTCGCAAAAGGTTTGGCCATGCGTCTTTGTATAGCATTGCGTACGCATGGCCGAGCCACGGACTGAAGCAGCCTTGAGTAATCATGTGAGCGTACAGTGGGTGGAGCGTGGCTCACGACTACCTGCGTCTGAGGTCTCCAAATCAAGTTGCCGGACCAACGCAGATGTAACGATCTCTCCGCTTCCGCGGCTCTCCAACAGCAAGATCCCGTTGCGGGTTGGCCCGCACTCCGGCCGAGTTGTCAACGCCGTGCGCACCAGAGTGGAGATGACCTCGCCCATGGTTTTGCCCTGAGCCTCGGCGAGTTCCTGCACCGCTGCCCAAACGTCGTCATCGATGGTGAGAGCGGTGCGCATAGCTAAAGCTTAGAACAATAGAAACTTAGAACACCAGACCTCGCCGATGCGCCACTACACTTACGTTTATGCAGGCTTTTCCTGAGCACGCGCTCTTCGCTCAAACGCAACGGGTTCACTTCATCGGCATCGGCGGCATTGGAATGAGTGGGATCGCCGAGATCCTGCTGACGATGGGCTACGCGGTTTCCGGCTCCGACCTGCGCAGCAGTCCCGTGACGGACCGGCTCACCGCTTTAGGCGCCACTGTTTACCTGGGCCACACCGCCCAGAATGCCGCGGCCAGCGACGTCGTCGTTACCAGCTCGGCGGTCGCGTGGGATAACCCCGAGGTCCAGGAAGCGCGCATCCGGAAAATTCCAGTCATTCCGCGCGCCGAGATGCTGGCGGAGCTCATGCGCCTGAAGTACGGCATCGCCGTCGCCGGCATGCACGGCAAGACGACGACCACCAGCATGATTGCTGCGGTTCTCAGCGGGGGCGGGCTTGACC
>CAXTRU010000500.1:682-2386 GCA_964246665.1 uncultured Acidobacteriaceae bacterium | reverse complement strand
CTTACCAAGGGAGTGCTCTACCACTGAGCTACATCAGCCTTCTTACACATCCACGCGATCACGATTGCGGAGGGATGCTTCGTACCCCATCCTACGCGAGCGCTGCCATCCAAGCACAACCCGGAGGGCGAAAAATCCGAGCAGCAGCCACGTGAACTGCTGATACTTCCCCGGCTCCATCGTGAGCCAAACCGCTACCGCCAGAATCGCCAGCACTGCCAGCGAAAGTGCCATACGACCCGTACCGCTGGGCTCCATGGTCATTGAGCCTCCTGCCGTGGATCGGTGAAACGTGGTGCACAGGGGAGGATTCGAACCTCCGTACCTCGTTGAGGGGCAGATTTACAGTCTGCTGCCATTAACCACTCGGCCACCTGTGCCCTGTTCTGCCCGCCGCTCGCTGCCATTCCAAGACACACCTTCTGGCCCACACAGACGACCAGCGCTGGATTGTATCGAGGAGGACTGCAGGCAAGACGACTCGCAGTACAACCAAACCTTTTCGTACTGCCTGGAGATGGAGCTGGCGAAGGGATTCGAACCCCCGACCGCCTGATTACAAATCAGGTGCTCTACCAGCTGAGCTACGCCAGCCCAAACAGCACGTGAGCGCACGCCAAACGAACGCCCGCATAATGTGACAATACCACAGGATTCCTCGTCGCGTCCTGCCACCAAAGCGCCGTTAAGTGGCTGTGGTTCAACACTGGCCGCAGAACAGAACGGGGCCGAAGTCAGCTGATCGCTGTGCTTCGACCCCGCCCGAACCTGGCTGCCGAGCCCTGGGCCCTGTGCTCTGAGCCCAGAGCCCTGCCTACCCGTTCTGCCCTTCCGGGTGCACCGTACGGTAGCTGGCATTGCCTTTCGACCACACCAGCAGCAGCAAGTCTCGGGCCGAGCTGCCATGCACCTCTCTGACGAACTGGCTTGCCGAGTCGGTCGGCTTGCGGTTCACCTCCAGGATCACGTCGCCGGGCTGCAGCCCCGCATCGTCGGCCGGGCTGGCTGGGCGCACCTGCTCCACCACCGCGCCTTGCACGCTGGACGGCACCTGCAGCTGCTGCCGCGCGTCCTGGGTCAGATCACCGACGCCTAGCCCCAGCTTGCCGGTGCCGGGCGCGCCGTTGCCGTCGTTGCTCGCCACCTGCGTCCCGTTGGGCTTGTAGGTGCCCACCGTGACGTTTACCGTCGTCGGCTGGCCATTGCGCAGCACACCGAAGTGCACCGTTGCCCCCGGGGTCACCTGGCTGACGCTCACCTGCAACGCACTGCCGTTGGTCACCTTCTGCCCATTGAACTGCGTGATCACATCACCCTGCTTCAGGCCCGCACGCGCCGCCGGCGAATCAGGTGATACCTGCGCCACGATTGCGCCCTCAGCCTCATGCAGTCCGAAGAAGTGCGCGTTGTCCGGCGTCACGTCGTTCATCGCGATGCCCACAAAGCCGTGCTCCACCTTGCCATGTGCGATCAGCTGCGTCGTCACCTCACGGGCAATCTGCGACGGAATCGCGAAGCCCGCACCCTCAAAGGATCCGGTGTTGGTATAGATCATGTTATTGATCCCCACCACCTCGCCGTGTGCGTCCACCAGCGGCCCGCCGGAGTTCCCCGGGTTGATCGCCGCGTCCGTCTGGATGAAGCCGCCAGGCCGATGCGCGTCCTTGGCAAACGGATCGGGCCGGTTCACGGCGCTGACGATGC
>CAXTRU010000500.1:0-672 GCA_964246665.1 uncultured Acidobacteriaceae bacterium | reverse complement strand
GAACTGCAGATAGCCAAACGGGCTGCCGAACGCCAATACCGTCTGCCCCGGCTGCAGCCTGGTCGAGTCACCCCAGGAGATGAACGGCAAATCGTGCGCGTTGACCTTGACCACGGCGAGATCCGTCAGCTTGTCGACGCCGACAACCTTGCCAGTCAGGATGCGCCGGTCATGCAACGTCACCTTGATGTCCTTGGCGCCGTCCACAACGTGGTTGTTGGTCACGATGTAGCCATCCGCCGAGAGGATCACGCCGCTGCCGATGCCGTGCTGATATTGCGGCTGCTGCGGGCGCATCTGTCCGCCACCCATGCCGCCGCCAAACGGTCCGTTCGGGCCGAAAAATTGCTGGAACTGCGGTGGCAGACCACCCTGCGGCATCTGCTGGGCGGACTGCCCCTGCTCCTCGTCGTCGCCGCTGGGCGTGGAGGTGACGGCGATGTTCACCACCGCCGGCGTTACCCGCGCGGCCAGGGTCTCCATGGCCTGGTCCAGGGAGGTCAGCGCGGCCACACTGTGGTCATCCAGCGGCGAGGCGGTAACCGCAGCCGCATGAACGCCGTTGTGGTTTACGAACGAGACAGCCCCGACCGCGACGACCGCCGACAGAGCCGCAGGAGCGACATAACGCCCTGCACGTACGACTAATGATTTAGTTGATTGAAACATGCC
>CAXTRU010000499.1:0-2395 GCA_964246665.1 uncultured Acidobacteriaceae bacterium | reverse complement strand
CTTCTGTGAGCGCCTGCTGGGATCGCGGGTAGAGTGGCATCACTTCGTCCCCAAGAGCAAGGGCGGCACTGAAACAGTGCCTGTGCACCCGATCTGTCACCGCACCATCCACGCCCATGTTTCAAACCACGAGCTGGCCACCGTCTACGCCGACTTTACGGTGTTGCGCGAACGCGAGGACATGCAGACGTTCCTACGGTGGATTCGCAACAAGCCCGTTGATTTCAACGCGCCCACACGCCGGAAGCAGGCCGTGCAGTAAACGGCTGCTGCCACCCCACCCGGCGGCAAGAAGCTACGCCGCCGGCTCGTTCTCAAAGTACAAGTACTTGCGCCAGTTCGCGTCCGCTGAGCCAATCATGCGCATGATGTGCCGCGACGTGTGCAGCGTGAAGGGCCGGGGCTCGCGCAGCAGTTTCATCTCCGGCAGCTCGTGCAGCAGGTGGTTCCCTTTGCGCCGGTTGCAGCTCTTGCAGCACGCCACAAGGTTTTCCCACGTCGACAAACCACCGCGCGACCGCGGCAACACGTGGTCCAGCGTCAACTCCGCCGCGGGCAGCACCACCTGGCAGTACTGGCACGTGTTGCGGTCGCGGAGAAGGATGTTTTTGCGGCTCAGCGCACGTGTCTGGTGGGGGATGCGGCGGTACTCCAGCAGGCGAATGACGCTGGGCATCTGCATCACCGCACGGTGCGAGTGCAGCGTCGTCCCCTGCTCTTCCTCAGTGCGCGCCACACCTTTCAACACCAACACCAATGCGCGCCGCGCTCCGCAGATGTTGATTGGCTCATAGCTTGCATTCAGCACCAGCACCGGTGTTTGCATCGCCGGCTGCCGAAACACGCCGGCACGAATTTCGATGGCCTCCATCCGCGTTGTGTGGTGAACCTTGCCGCCCTTGGCTCGTCCCTGCCCTCTTGCCTGCCCAGACTGCATTCCGCCTCCGTCCGTATTCGCTTCGCCGTCTCGCTACGCCCTGCCCGCCTCAAGCTTTGCCGCCGCTTCTCTAAGTCTGCCCAGCCCTCGTCTCTATCTGTTGCCTTGTCTTTCTTTGTCATTCCCCGAACGGGGAACCTGCTGCTTGCTACTCCCTATTCCCTATTCCCTATTCCCTGTTCCCTGTTCCCTATTCCCTATTCCCTCTTCCCAACAACATCCCACCGAGCCACACTCCCATCAACCGCCCGCACACTTTCCGGCTGCGCCCTTGCCACTGTCGCCACCCAAACCTTCGTCGCGCCTGCACGCAACAACACCTTCGCGCACTCGCGAGCGGTTGCGCCGGTGGTCAGGATGTCATCCACCAGCAGCACCTCACGTCCGCGGCATCCCCCATCTGAAACGCCCCGCGCAGCCCACGCCGGCGCTGATCCGGTCGCAGCGCAAATAGCGCCCGGGTATCTTTGGCGCGCACCAGCGCCTCCGGCCGAAGCGTCAGCGTCCACCACGGCCGTAGCTTCACCACGCGCTTCACCCCGGCCCGCGCCAGCAACATCGCCTGATTGAAGCCGCGCTCCCGTTCGCGCTCTGCAAACAAGGGCACCGGCACAACCACCAGCTCTGCCGCAGCTTCGCCTTCAAGCTTCAGAAACGCGCTGGCCATCCACTCGCCCAGCACGTGCTCCGCCACGCGCTGCATGCCACCGAACTTCAGCGTTTGCAGCATCTCGCGCATTTCACGGTCGTAGACCCCAAAGCTCACGGCCCTGGCAAACGGGGGCGGCGCCAGGCGGCAGGCCGTACACTCCGTCACGCCCATGGACGCCGCAAAGCGCGCCGACTCCATCCCTAACGCATCGCCGCACCGCGAACACGTCCGCTCGTCGGACGCAAGGGCCTCAGCCCGCACCCGCCCCACACAGGCGTCGCACACACGAACAGGAGTTAACCCCAGCATCGGGCCGCCACAGATCCGGCAATCGGAGGGCAGCACCGCATGGAGAACATCGGAGGCCGCGGATCGTATCCCGGACCGAACCCCAGCCCGGGTCACCGCAGCACCACTTCGCAGAACCCGCGTCACCGACCGCCACCGCTGCGCTGATCCCACAACGCTTGGAGGCGGCGCGCCTGCGGACGCACCAGGCACAGGGCCGGGCGGCCCTCCTGCCCCGAGCCGGATTTGCCTTCCGCCTTCGCTGAAGACACACCTCACTCACGGCACATGCGCCCAAGAAAGCCCTGAGTGGCTGTACCGATGCCCGCAGTATAGGCCGACGGCACCCCCTGGCGCAATGATGCCAAGGTCCCGGCTGAGACAGCTTCGGCGTTTTTCCCTCGGAGTCTTTGCGCTCATGCTTCCGCCCCGAAACGGCCTCGATCGCAGCCGAGGCGCCCGCCGCCGACGATCACTTCCGCCACACCGCAAGTCCTCGCGCCGGGCCCTTGCAGGAC
>CAXTRU010000498.1:916-2398 GCA_964246665.1 uncultured Acidobacteriaceae bacterium | reverse complement strand
GTGGTGCTGCTGCGGGTGCGGTTTGCGCCCAAAGACGGCGAGGCGCTGCGGCTCTTTCTCTCCGTTGATCCACATGTCGGCGACCAGGGCGAAGGCAATCACGCCTGGGCCGGCGAGTACAAGGGCGTGCCGATGCTGTTTGCCTGCCGTGGGGAGCTGGCCTTGGCCGTGGCGGCCCAACCTGCGCTCCAGCGGATGAGTGTCGGCTATGTCGGCGAGTCCGACGCGTACACCCTGCTTTCGCAAGGCGAGCCTTTGCCGGCCGCCAACATGGCAGAGCCTGGCAACGTGGCGCTTACCGCAGAGATCGATTACAGGAACCACGATGTGGCAGCGGTCGACCAAGCCGGCTTCACCATCTCACTGGCCTGTGGTGGCGATGCCGCTGAGGCGGGGCAGCAGGCGCGTGCGGGGCTGCTGCAGGACTTCACGAAGACTCGCGACCTCTTTGTTCGCGGATGGCGTGAGGAACAGGCGACGTATCTGGACCTGCAAGATCTTGGAGAAGGCCCGGTGGACCTATATCGCGCCAGCACGGCCGTCTTGGAAAGCCATCAGTCCAAGCGCTTCCCGGGCGGCTTTGTGGCGAGCCTGTCGCTGCCGTGGGGCTTTGCGCACACGGACAAGGACGTGGGCGGCTACCACGTGGTGTGGCCGCGCGACCTGGCGCAATCGGCCATGGGCAAGCTGGCGGCGGGAGATGCGCGATCGGCACGGTCTGCCTTGTTCTACCTGGCCTGCACGCAAAGCGGAGACGGCGGCTGGAGCCAGAACATGTGGCTGGACGGCACACCGCACTGGACGGCGATCCAGATGGACAGTGTGGCGCTGCCCATTCTGCTGGCGGACAAGCTGCGGCGCGACGACGCCCTGGACGGCTATGACCCGCGACCCATGATGCACGAGGCCGTCAAGTTTGTGCTCAGGCACGGCCCCGTAACCGAGCAGGATCGGTGGGAGACCACGCCGGGGTACTCGCCGTACACCATGGCCACGCAAGTGGCGGCGCTGCTGGCGGGCGCCGACTGTGCCGACCAGCGTGGTGCACCGGAGGAGGCCGACTTCTTGCGCGAGACGGCGGACGCCTGGAACGACGCCGTTGATGAGCTCACCTACGTGGAAGGCACCGAGTTGGCCCAGCAACATGGCGTGCCGGGGTACTACCTGCGCATGAGTCCTCCACGGCGCATTGAGACGCGTGCGCTGGGCGACCTTAAGATCCAGATGCCAAATCATCGATGGCCGAAGAACCGGCAACGGGCAGCGGATCTGGTCAGCCCGGATGCGCTGGCGCTGGTGCGCTTTGGGCTGCGCGCGGCCAACGATCCGCGCATCGTGAACACGGTGCGGATCATCGACGCCACCCTACGCCACGAGACGCGGACAGGCCCGGCCTGGCAGCGCGCCACCCGCGACGGCTACGGCGAAACGGCAACGGGCAAGCCTTTTGACGGCTCGACCGGCATAGGCCGGGGATGGCCG
>CAXTRU010000498.1:0-903 GCA_964246665.1 uncultured Acidobacteriaceae bacterium | reverse complement strand
TTGCTGGCCGGCGAGCGTGGGCACCTGGAGCTTGCCGCGGGGCGGCGCGACGAAGCGCTGCGCCTGCTGCAAACGGTGAGTCGCCAGACCAGTGAATGCGGCATGCTGCCGGAGCAGGTATGGAATGCCGAAGACCTGCCCGAGCGTGAGCTCTTCAACGGCAAGCCGAGTGGCTCAGGCATGCCCCTGGCCTGGGCGCATGCCGAATACATCAAGCTGTTACGCAGCCTGCACGACGGCGCCGTGTGGGACGCTGTGCCCCAGACGCAACAGCGATACATCGAGCAACGGCGCACAGCCGGCTTCCAGATCTGGCGGCCAAAGCAGCGCCGAGCGTTTGTTAGCGCCGGCAAGGACTTGCGCGTGGATCTGGACGAGGCTGCCTGCGTCCGTTGGCGCATCCGCGGCAAGGAGCAAACCGCGCGGACCACCGACTCCGGCCTGGGTCTGCATACCGTTCGCCTGCCGTTGGCGTCTGTTAGCGTAGGCACGGCGGTGCGGGTGTTCGTGGAGCCCGAGGACGCTTCGTCCAAACAGGGCACGGATGCGTTTCTGGTAAAGATTCATGGCTGAGGCAGCGGGACGATGAGCAGCATGGGACGTGGGCCGTACATTCGGCGCTGGTGGCCGGCGATGCTGGGCCTTGTGATGCCCCTGGCCGCCAGCGTTCTGGCGACGGCGCAGCAGGGCAGCCGGCATCCGCTGGATCCGCCCATAGCGTCCACGCCGGAGAGCCCGCAGCACCGTACCCGGCTCATCCTCAAGGACGGCGGCTACCAGATGGTGCTCAGCTATCGCGTGGTGGGCGACCGTGTGCGCTACCGCTCGGCGGAGCGTGACGGCGAGGACGAAGAGATTCCGCTGGCGCTGGTGGACCTGCCCGCGACGCAGGCCTGGGAGAAG
>CAXTRU010000497.1:0-2404 GCA_964246665.1 uncultured Acidobacteriaceae bacterium | reverse complement strand
GTGTAGCACACGATGTACCGCTCCTCATAACCATGGTCTTCGAACACGAGGTTGGCGGTGGCGAGGAGTGGGGCCTGTGAGGTGTGGGCTTCGAACGCTGCTTTCTTGCGGTCGCGGACGCCGCGGATGTCGAGGATGGTGGTCCAGGGGGCGGGCAGCGTGGCGGGACGGTCCGGAAGGAAGAAGTTGGTGGTGAGGTAGAAGAGGCGTTGTGGACGCCAGGTTTCGCCGTGTTCTGGAAAACGCTTGGGGTTGCCGGACCAATGGAATGCGGCGGTGGTGGCTGCCGAGATGGTGGTGTGGTCGGGGTGGCTGTTGAGGGCGCCTTCGCCGCCGAAGGTGAGCACGACGTGTGGCTTGAAGGTGCGAAAGCGCTGCACCAACAGGCCGCCGAGCTCGTTGAGGCTGTGATGTTCGAGCTGTGCGTCCTGGTAAGTGAGGAGTTCATGGTGTTGCGCGCCGAGGATGTTGCAGGAGGCGGCGAACTCGGCGCGGCGCATCGCGCCCAGCTCCTCGTTGGAGTGGGCGGTGCCGCGGTGGGTGGCGGCTTGGCCGTCGGTGAAGCAGAGAATCGAGGTTTCTACGCCCTGGTCGGCGGCGAGGGCGAGGGCGCCACCAAAGGCGAAGCATTCGTCGTCGGGGTGGGCGACAACGCAGAGGAGGCGTAGGCTCATGCGGCGGTGGTGTCCTGAAGGGAAGATGGGTGTTCGGCCTTGGCAGTGTCGGGGTCGCTGGGAGAAGCAGCGGCTCCCAGCGCTTCGGCTGCGCCTTCGCTCGAGAGAGCGGACCTGGGAGCAGGGGAGTCGGTGATCGGCTCGTGCGCCGCCGCGAAGGCGGAGGTGTCCGGATCCAGCGGATCGTCCACGTAGAGGTCCGCTTCCGAGAGTGTGTCCTCGAGCAGGGCGTTGGGGTCGGCTTCGGCGACCCAGTTGAAGCTGCGGCGGTGCAGCGGCGTGGGGCCGTAGTCGGCGAGGGCTTTGCGATGCTCCGGGGTGCCATAGCCCTTGTGCTGGGCGAAGCCGTACTGCGGGTACTGGCGGTCGAGCGTCCGCATGAGGCCGTCGCGGTGCACCTTGGCGATGACTGAGGCCGCGGCGATGGACAGGCACAGGGCGTCGCCGTAGAAGAGCTTGGTTTGCGGGCAGGGGTGGTCGATCAGCATGGCGTCGATCAGGATGTGGTCGGGGGTGAGGCCGAGGCCTTCCACGGCGCGCAGCATGGCGAGGCGCGTGGCGTGGTAGATGTTGACGCGGTCGATGGTCTCGGCGTCAATCTCGGCGATGCCGATGGCGAGGGCGCTTTTGCGGATGCGCCGGTCGAGCTTTTCGCGCTCCTCGCGGGTGAGCTGTTTGGAGTCCTTGAGGCCCATGCGAAGAAGTACGGCGTTCTTGACGGGCAAAACGACAGCAGCAGCGACGACGGGGCCGAAGAGCGCACCGCGGCCGACCTCATCCACGCCGGCGATGCACGTGTGGCCACGGTAGCGAAGGGCCTGTTCGGGGGCATCCGTACAGATCAGGGACTTCAGCATCTGTTGCTTGGCGGTGGCCTTGGTGACGCCGGGCACGGGAGGGATCTGGAAGAGCTTGGCCATAGTGCAGACCTGCTTAGTGTAGCGGAATGACCCGTCCGGGGCGGGTGCCCGCGTGTGCATTACCGGGCCGGTTTCTTCGCGGAAGGTGGGAGTTTCCCGGTCGCCGGGGGCCTCTACGCTCGGGGCACGCGTGGGATCTGCGCGGTGCTCTAGGAGGAGCGGACGATGCGGCTGCGGCTGAGGATGTTGGGAGCGGTGTTGGGCTTGACGGGTGCGCTGGGTGGCGAGCGGGCGCTGGCTGCGGCGCACCCGCTGCGTGTCGACGGCGGCGTTTTGACGGTAGATGGCCTTACCGTGCGTACCGGCGTTGAGCTGCGGGTGGCGAACCTGCATTACCTGTACGTGGGTCTGCCCGGCGTGGGGACCGCAGTGGTGGCGGAGCGGCCATTTGCGGGTGCGGTGGAAGAGCGTGGGGCGTTTCGCGGGAACTCGCTTACGGTAATGGCGTGCGGAAGCCGCGTGCAGTTGACGGCGGCAAATCGGCTGCGAGGCGCGCACACGGCTTATGTTCGATTTGAACGCGGTGCGGGGCCCCGCGGAGGACGGCCCGAGATCAGCTTTGGCGATGCGGCCCTGGTGCCCGCGGTGTGGGGCGGCGCTTTGCCCGAGGAGCACTTTGCCTCGCGCCGGATCAAGGTGCGCGGAAGCCGGCCGTTGCGGACCGCCAAACTGTGCCGGCCTTCCCGCAAGGGCAAGGAAATATGTGCGCTGATCCGCGAGGTGGTGTACAAGCCGAAAAGTAGGGGACAGGGAACAGGGCCGAGGGATTAGTCCGCGTGCAGCAAGAAGAGGGCGGCCATTTGGCCGCCC
>CAXTRU010000496.1:0-2407 GCA_964246665.1 uncultured Acidobacteriaceae bacterium | reverse complement strand
GGCGCGGCCTGCGTAGGAGGCGTGGGTGCCTGGCCGCATGCAGCCCTATCAGACGCGCATGCCAGCAGCGCCGAAATGAGCAACGTTCTCATACCTGCGACGCCTTCTGTGCGAGCCAGAACTCGTCATTGTGCTTCGACTCGTAGCGTGTCAACTCATCCGCATGCAGCAGCGTCAACCCGATATCATCCAGCCCATTCAGCAGGCAATGTTTGCGGAACGGATCGATCTCAAAAGTTGCGTGGAAGCCTTGCTCGTCGGTCACGATCTGCATTTCAAGATTGATCGTGATCTTGTGCTGAGGATTTGCCGTGCAGCGTTGCAGCAGTATTTCCACATCCGCATCGCTCAACCGCACCAGCACAATGCCGTTTTTGCCCGCGTTAGAAAAGAAGATGTCTGCAAAGCTCGGCGCGATGACGGCACGAAATCCATACTGGAAAATTGCCCAAGCCGCATGTTCCCGCGAAGACCCACACCCAAAGTTCTTCTCCGCAATCAGGATCTCCGCACCCTTGTATTCGGGCTTGTTCAGCACAAAGTCACGACGCGGCTCCACATGGTCCGGCGTGTCCAGGTCATAGCGCCAGTCGTAGAATAGAAATTCGCCGTAGCCCGTGCGCTCAATACGCTTTAGGAACTGCTTCGGGATGATCTGGTCCGTGTCGATGTTCGGCAGCGGCAACGGAACAGCGGTGCTGGTGAGTGTGTTGATCGGTTGCATTAGCGCGATCCTCCTTCCGCAAGCACCTGCTCGGTGTCGAACGTCGCTACTGGCGGTGCAGCCTCGTCGAAGCTCCACGACCGCACATCGGTCAGGTGTCCGGTGATTGCCGCCGCGGCCGCCATCACCGGCGACAATAGATGCGTCCGCCCACCGCGTCCCTGGCGTCCTTCGAAGTTGCGATTACTCGTCGAAGCGCAACGCTCGCCCGGCTGCAGGATGTCAGGGTTCATGCCCAGGCACATCGAGCATCCTGGCTCTCGCCACTCAAACCCTGCCGACTTAAACACAATGTCGAGCCCTTCTTCTTCCGCCTGGCGCTTCACCACCTGCGAGCCCGGCACCACCATGGCGCGCACCTTGGTCGCCACATGATGGCCACGCACCACCTTCGCCGCCGCCCGCAGGTCTTCAATCCGTGCGTTCGTGCATGAGCCCAGGAAGACCGCATCCACAGGGATGTCTTCAATGCGTGTGCCGGGCTTCAGGTCCATGTACTCCAGCGCGCGTGCAAAGCTTTTGCGATCGGCCTCGCTCAACGCATCTTCCGGTGCCGGCACGGTGCCTTCAATGCTGGTCACCATGCCGGGTGAGGTGCCCCACGTTACGCGTGGCGCCAACTGCGTCGCATCGATCGTCATCTCGCGATCGAACGTGGCACCTTCATCGGTCACCAGCGCGCGCCATTGCTGCACGGCAAGGTTCCATACGGCTTCGTCCACCGCAGCAGCCTGGTCGCCCGCCTCATCCGGCCCACCCCATTGCGTTGGCGCTTTCAACGGCGAGATACCCTGCTGGGGCTGTGTGCTGGATGCGTCCTGATGCAGCGCACCCACGCTGCCCGGACGTGTACCCGGCGCAAAGCGGCGGCCTTTCAGGTACGCAAACGTCGTCTCGTCCGGCGCAATCAAGCCCGCACGCGCGCCGGCCTCGATGCTCATGTTGCACACCGTCATGCGGCCTTCCATTGACAGCGCGCGAATCGCCGAACCCGCATATTCCACAACGTAGCCCGTCGCGCCATCCGTCCCAATGCGGCCGATGATGTCGAGGATGATGTCCTTCGCCGTTACGCCATAGGGCAGCTCGCCTTCTACGTTGATGCGGAAGGTCTTGGGCTTATCCTGCGGCAGAGTTTGTGTGGCCATCACGTGCTCCACTTCGCTGGTGCCGATGCCAAAGGCTAGCGCACCGAACGCCCCATGCGTGGAGGTATGCGAATCCCCGCACACAATCGTCATGCCCGGCTTGGTTGCCCCCAGCTCCGGCCCAATCATGTGCACAATCCCTTGGCTCGCATCCTGCACGTCAAAGAACTCAATGCCGAACTCGGCGCAGTTTTTGCGCAGCGCATTCACCTGCGCCGCGGAGATCTGATCCGCGATCACCAGGCGATCCTGCGCACTGGTCGTGGGCACGTTGTGATCCACCGTGGCAATGTGACGGTCGGGGCGGCGCAGTGTGCGCCCGGCCAAACGCAGGCCGTCGAACGCTTGTGGGCTCGTCACCTCGTGCACCAGCTGCAGGTCGATATACAACAGCGTGGGTTCGCCTTCGGGCTCAGTCACCACGTGCTGCTGCCAGATCTTGTCAAACATCGTTCGGGGTCGCATGGTCTGCACGGTTTGGTTCATCGGGTTCGTTCCTGTGTGTCTTAGTCGTTGTCAGAAGGCTTGGGCGTCA
>CAXTRU010000495.1:0-2425 GCA_964246665.1 uncultured Acidobacteriaceae bacterium | reverse complement strand
CGGCTACACCGTGGACGCTTTGATCCCTGGGCTACATCCGCGGCTACACCGTGGACGCCTCCATCCGCGGCTACGCCGTGAATGCTTCCATCCGCAGCTACACCGTGGATGCCTCCATCCGCAGCTACACCGTGAATGCTTCCACCCGCGGAAACAGCCTTAGTTGGAGAGCCCGACGCGGCGGCCGAGGTTGGAGGTGAAGGTGTGATTGGGGTCGTACTTGGCCTTCACTGCCAGCCAGCTGTCGATGGCCGGGTACATCGCGCGGAAGGTCGCCGGGTCGGTGTACGCGTCCTTGCCGAGGTAGATGCGGCCGCCGGCTTCGAGCACCATGCGGTCGAGCCGCTGCAGCAGCGCCGGCGTGGTGGCGCGGATGGGGAAGTCAATGGCGAAGGTGTAGCCTTCGCGCGGGAAGCTGAGGGTGCCGCCGCTCTCCGGGCCGAGCCGCTTGAGTACGTTCAAAAAGGGCAGCTCACCGGACGACAGAATCAGCGTGAGGATGCGGCGCATGTTCGCCAGGCCGTCCGCAAAGGGGATAACGAACTGGTACTGCGTGAAGCCACGACGGCCGTAACCGCGGTTCCAGTCGGCGATCTTGTCCAGCGGGTAGAAGAACTGCTCATAGTGCCCGAACGGCGCGCCGCTGGCCTGAATCTTCTGGATAGCCGCATTGACCACCCGCATGGTGAGCGGATTGAGCGTGAAGTCGGGCAGTTCAAAGGGCACGGTGAGCTAGGGCTTGCCGGAGACGTAGAGCGGATGTTTCGCGAGCTTGGGCGGCAGATCACTCAGCCGGGCGTGATCACCAACGGTGAGAACGCCACGACCAAGGTCCTTCCCCGTCGCAAAGACATCGAGCGTGGCGACCGAGTAGGGGAAGAGCGCGTCGTTTTCGTCGAGCGCGGCCAGCATGGCCTCAAGATTGGCAGCCTTGATGGAGCGCTGGTGGAAGTAAGTGGTCTCAATGCGCCGGAGGCGAAGGGTGGCGGTGAGGATGACCCCGAGCAGGCCCATACCGCCGAAGGTGGCCCAGAACAGATCCGGGTTTTCCGTGCGGCTGGCCGTGACGGTGTCGCCCCCGGCGAGCAGGATCGTCATCGCGTCGACACAGGTGCTGAAGCAGCCCTGGGCGTGGTGCGCCTTGCCATGGATATCATTAGCGATGCAGCCGGCGACGGTGACGAACTTCGTGCCGGGCGTGATCATCGGGAACCAGCCCTGCGGCGCATAGGCGTCGATGATGGCCTCGAGGCTCGCACCGCCCTCGCAGACCAGCGTGCCCGTGGCCGGGTCAAAGCTGAGCAGGCGATTGAGCCGGGTGGTGCCCAGCACCTGTTTGCCGGCGTTGATGGCGCAGTCGCCGTAGCTGCGGCCCAGCCCGCGGGCGATGGTGGAGGCCGGGTCCAGAGCCTCCGAAAGGTCTGCGGGGGTTGCCGGTTCGGAGAACAGGCAGTCTGCGCGGAGGTTGGCACCCCAGCCGGCGAGGGTCGTCTTGCGGCCTTGATTGGTCACTCCCTTCAGTGTAGTGGAGCCATGCGAACGGACGCCGGGCAGCTTTGCTGCGATGAAAGCAGCACCCCGAAACCGCCATTAGCATGGGCGTATGAGTGGGTTTTTTGAGCAGGTGCGGCGGTTTGAGCCGACCGCAGACGAGGCGCGGTCCCGGCGCTGGATCTATGTGCCGTATGACCGGTTGCACGACGGCGTGGGACCCCTGGCGGAGGTGAAGCCGGAGGACGCCATTGTGGTGCTGATGGAGTCGCGCGCCAAAGGGACGCGGCGCGAATATCACAAGAAGAAGCTGACCCTGGTGCTAAGCGCGATGCGGCACTTTGCGCTGGAGCAAGGCGAGCGCGGGTGCCGGGTGGCGTATGGGGCGTCGCCGACGAGCTTCAGTGATGGGCTGCTCCAAATGCAGGACCGCTGGGGCTGGAACGAGCTGGTGGTGAACCGGCCGGCGGAGCGCGAACTGCGGGTTGAGCTGCGGGACGCCAAAGCCGAGCGCGGCCTGCGTGTGCGGGCGGTGCGCGACACAGCCTGGCTGACCACGACGGAGGACTTTGAGGGCGTCTTCGGCAAGCTGGAAGCGCAGGAAAACGCCGCGCGGGGTGGACGGCAGCGTCAGTACCTGATGGACCGCTTTTACCGGGCGGTGCGGCGCAAGACGGGCTTGCTGATGGACGGTGCGCAGCCGGTGGGCGGGCAGTGGAGCTACGACTCGGAAAACCGCAAGCCGTACCGCGGCGAGGTGCCCGTGCCAGACCGGCCCAGTTACCCGCCCGACGCCATCACGCGCGAGGTGATGGCGCTTATCGAGCAGCGGCACCCGGAGCACTTCGGCAACATCGAGGGCTTCGAGCTGCCAGTGACCCGCGCGCAGGCAGAGGCGAACTGGCAGTTTGCCTTGGGGCAGCTGCTGCCGCAC
>CAXTRU010000494.1:0-2436 GCA_964246665.1 uncultured Acidobacteriaceae bacterium | reverse complement strand
ATGGGGTACATCCTGGCCGCGGAGGACCGGGAGGCGGCGATCGAAGCCATGGCCGCGCCGTCCACACGCATCGTTTCGCTCACGATCACGGAAGGTGGGTACTACCTCGACGAAGGGACGGGCCAGTTCTTTCCGGAGCACCCTGAGATCCAGCGCGACCTGGCGCAGCCCGAACAGCCCCGCACCTCCATCGGTTTGATCGTGGAAGCGTTACAGCGCAGGCGGCTTCGTGGGCTGCCGCCGTTTACCGTGATGTCGTGCGACAACCTACAGGAGAACGGCCATGTGACCAAGCAAGTCATGTTGGGCTATGCGGGCCGGCGCGACCCCGCTCTGGGGCAATGGATCGCCGAGCAGGTCACCTTTCCAAACAGCATGGTCGATCGCATCACCCCGGGCACAACCCCTGAGGACCTCCAGTTTGTCGCGACGCGCTTTGGTGTGAAGGACGCCTGGCCCGTGATGACCGAGCCCTTCCGGCAGTGGGTGATTGAGGATAACTTCTGCAACGGCCGACCGGCATGGGAACGCGTTGGTGCCGAGTTGATCGGCGATGTGGCCCCATACGAGACGATGAAAATCCGCCTTCTGAATGGAAGCCATCTGGCGATGGCTTACCTGGGTGCGCTTGCCGGCCATACGTATGTGCACGAGATCCTGGCGGACGCAGTGCTTCGTGACTTCATCAGCGCATTCATGGAGGAGGTGACGCCGGTGGTGCCCGTCATCCCCGGCACCTCCGTCACGGACTACAAGCAGACCCTGCTTGACCGCTTCTCCAACCCGAACATCAACGACCAGGTAACCCGCATCTGCTCGGAGGGGTCAGCCAAGATGCCCAAGTGGCTTCTTCCCTCGGTGACGGAACTCCTCTCGCGGGGAGTGCGCATCCCCCTGCTCACCCTTGTGGTCGGCAGCTGGATCTTCTACTTCGGCCAGGACAACGACGAGCTTGGGAAGCCGCTGCAGGTGGTGGATGCGCGCAGAGCCGAGCTCACCCAACTCGCCCGGCGCGCGCCGTTGGATCCGCGGCCGATGCTATCTGACAGAAGCATCTTTGGAGAACGACTGCCGGCGATGCCCGAGTTTGTGGAAGGGGTCAGCCAAGCAATGGCGGCGTTAGCGCGGGACGGCGTGCATGAAACCCTACGCAAGGCGCTGACGGTCTAGGCCTAGGAGTGACGACCGGCTTATCCCTTCAGTCCCGCTTACGTCGTAACGGTAAGCTTTAGGGTGCCACCTGCCACCACTCGTGTCTGCGGCACTCGTACAACTTGCCCTGCGATCTCTCCCTCGGTCGAGGCCTTGAGCTTGGCGCCATCGGGAGGGTGGATGTGTAGGAGGATGTCTCCTGAAAAGCCCGCCTGGGGCTCTAGGGTGATCTCCCACTTGCGATCCGTGATGCCCACGCAGCTCCAGGCGAGCTCTCCAAAGCGTGTGGGACAACGACGCATCGAGATACGCTGCCCTTCGCTGAACCAGTGTTTCGGGGCGGCTTTTTGCAGGTGGCAAACCTCCCGGTCGTTCTCCTCATAGCAGAGCAGCCAACGTAACCCAAGCGTTGGCTGCAGCGTGCTGTTGATCACTGCGGACCAGCCGTAGCGCGAGTGTTCGCCGGGAAAGCTTCCGGGAAGGTAGGCGTCTTCCGGCGCGTACCGGTTGCCGGAGTCCGCCGCGTAACAGACCAGGGCATAGAGGGTGAGGAGGAAGGAGCGGTAGTTGTCACGGCGTATCTTGACGGCCAGGGTACCGTGCTCCATGAAGTTGCTCGTGCGCGGAGCAGTCCCGTCGGTGTGCAGTCCGCAAAGCTCCTGCCCGGCGAGGGCACGGTGCCTCAGGTGACCCTCATCCAGGGCGGGCACGCCCCAGTCTGCAAGAAACCAGTCCATCATGAAGCGGTGGTTCTCGTAGCTGGAAAGCTCTAACGGATTGCGGGCGATGTCGTTCGGTTCAAACGGGGTGATGCCGGCCTGCCGCATGGCCGGCGTCGACGCTGCCATGGTGGCCTCGAGCGAGCGCTGGATGTTGGCGCGCATTTCGTCAGCCAGGGCCGCATAGCGTCGACCCTGTTCGGCCAGGTCTTCGTTCCCGGTCTTGCCGACAACTAGCAAGACGCTGGCGTACTCATGCAAACCGCGCCAAACGCACGCGGCGTTCTGGTAGTAGAACGGGTGCGAGTTGGGGTAGTCGTTGCCTGTTTCGCCGAGGTCCGCCTCGGGCGATCCCCAGATCAGGCCGTAACGCCTGTCCCCCTTGCTGTACTGGGCCTTGCTGAAGGCATACCGTTCCAGCACATAGCCGAGCATGCGATCCAGTACGGGACGTTGCGCCAGCAGACCCGTGCTGTCGCGGGTGTACCTGTAGTCCCGCGCGGCGTTCATCAGGAAGATGCCCACATTCAGGGGCGCCTCGACCTGGTCCTGTGTGTTGTAGAGG
>CAXTRU010000493.1:0-2450 GCA_964246665.1 uncultured Acidobacteriaceae bacterium | reverse complement strand
CCGCACCGCTTCCCAATCGATGTAGGCCACACCTTGAGCAAACAGGTACACCGGAGCGCAAGGGACCAGGCCCCCGCCTTGGAAAAGAAACACCTCGTCGGCCTTGGGATCAACCACAAAGATCTCAGCAATGCCCATCGCGGCATAGTCCCGCAGCTTGCGCAGGATACGCTCCATCCGGTCCTCCGGACTGAGCACTTCGAACACGGCCAGCGGCGGATAGGTCAGAATCTGCTCGGTAGGGCGGTTACGGTCGAAGACAACGACATCCGGCACGCGAAAACTCGTCGCGTTGACCTGAACACGCAACTCACACCGAACGCGAAGACCCCATTCGCGCGCATGCTGAAAGAACCACTGCTCAATACATTGCTGCCAGGTTGAGTGGCTGTACTCCCCCATGGGCCTTTCCTCGATGACCCCATCGACATACTCGGCATCCGGCTCAAAGTCGACCCGATGCAGGTACTCCTCAACCGGAATCAACGTCCTAGCTGCCACACCCACCTCACGTATGTCTTTGTTAGACAAACCCGCTACAGGCCCAGCTTCTTGACCTCATCGTTGTAGTACTTCCGGTACAGGATGTCCCACTCCTGCGAGCCTTCGAGGATGATCTTGCGCTGCGAGCTGATTTTGAGCCGCGCCGCCTGGTCAATCTTCAACTCTTCCATCAACAGTTTCTCGAGCGCCTTGCGCGCTTCCTGCCGAATCGTGTTGCGGTCCTCCAGGAAGTCGACTTCGGGGATGTCGGCCAGGGTGTCGGCCACCACGTGGGCCAGCTTGTTCAGCTTGTCGCGGCTGATCCTCATAGCACCGCCTTGTACTTGCGCGCGAGCTCGTTCTTGACCTTCTTGAACATCTCCGGATAGCTCGCACCGGTCTTCAGCATGTCATCCTGAAAGGCCTCCAGAATGACCCGCACCTCTTCGTTGATGCGGTCTTCGAGCGACATTTCTTCGATGATGGCCTGGGCGACACGCTCATCCACCTGCGCTGGTTTTTCAGTTTGGATCATCTTCGCCGCAACGAGGTGTTTGGTCGTCTGCCGCGCCAGATATCCGAGGTAGTCCTTGGAAAAAATCATGGGCCTCTTCAGGGTAGCAGAACCGCCAGCCACCACCCCGGCTTCCAATCCGGTTCGGTTCTGTCAAAATGGATCGGATGACCTTTGACGATCTCAGCACGCTGAAAGACGACATGATCGCCTTCATCGCCGGCCACGGTCTGCGCCGCATGAACGCCTTCGTGCCGGAAGACGTGCCTACCGTGGTGTTTGAAGACGACGACGTCGACAGCTGGAAGGACTTCGTCGAGCACGCCAAAGCCGCCAACGTGCCCTTTGTGACCATGAACTCGGTGCTGCTTGAGCCCGAAGACGTTGCCGCCCTCATCGCCCAGCTCCGCGATGCCGCCTTCCCTGACCCCGACAACACCGAGCTTGCAGAAGCGCAGGCCCTGAAGCGCCACGTCGGCAAGACTGGTTATCTGCAGCTCGGCTTCTCGCATGGCGGCGTGATCTTCCTGTATGAGACGGCCACCGAGTGGTACGACGGCTTCCAGACCCTGCTCGACGCGGTAGGCGACATGGGCGGCATCATCGTCGACGACCACGACGACGAGTAGCCCCGGCACCCCGCCCACGTGTCTCAGAAGTACCCCGATGACCTCAGCCGAGCCCTCAGCAGGATCAATCGCCGCCGTCCGTCCTTATCGCGTCCCACCTTGCGATGACGCCCAGGCACGCTTGCTGGCCGAGGCGTTCGGCCTGCCGGTATCGCTCGCTGCCGTGCTTTGTGCCCGCGGTCTGCGGGACACCGAGGCCTTCCAGGCGTTCCTCCAACCCAGCGCCGCGCACCTGCACGACCCCTACGCCATGCAGGGCATGAAGGCTGCCGTCGACCGCCTCCGCGCAGCCCTGCAGCGACGCGAACCGATCCTCATCTACGGCGACTACGATGTCGACGGCACTGTCGCCACGGTGCTGCTGAAAACCGCACTGGAGCGCGCCGCCGCCTCACTGGGCATAGCCGCTGACATCCGCTACCACATCCCGCATCGCATTCGCGAAGGCTACGGCATGCGCGAAACCCGCCTCGCCGACGCCGCTGCGGAAGGCGTTCGCCTCGTTGTCTCGGTCGACACCGGCATCCGTGCCTTCGCCGCCGCCCAAGAAGCCGCCCGGGTCGGCCTCGACCTCATCGTCACCGACCATCACCTGCCCGACAGCGTCAACGGCATCCCGCAAGCTCTCGCCGTGCTCAACCCCAATCAGCCGGGCTGCCCCTACCCCTGCAAGGAGCTCTGCGGCGCCGCCGTTGCCTTCAAACTCGCCCAGGCCATCCTGGAAAGCTCCGCCCGGGACGAAGCCGAGCGAACCCGCCTGCGCGAAAAGACCTTGCCGTCGTTCCTGAAGCTCCTCGCCATCGCTACCGTGGCCGATGCCGTAC
>CAXTRU010000492.1:0-2469 GCA_964246665.1 uncultured Acidobacteriaceae bacterium | reverse complement strand
TTCTCTCCTTCCTGATCTATCGGTATGTTCTGATGGAATACGACATCGGCGCAGCCTCCGTAGCCGGGTTGCTCGCCATTGTGCTGGCCAACATCCTTGCCGTCTTCTTGCTTCGGTCCTTTGCACGCTCACTTGACACCTAGCGCTACGGAAGACGGGTACACGGTTGACCTTAGGAAACCAGACGCGCAAGTGGCTCCTGACCCTGCTCGGCTGGAGTGTCGCGGCCGTGGTTGCGTATCCTGTGTTCTGGATGTGCCTGACCAGTTTGAAGACTGAAACAGAGGCCATTGCGCGCCGACCCTCGTTCTTCTTCCATCCCACGTTAGCCAGCTACGCGGCCGTGCAAAGCCAGGCGAATTACTTTCACTTTGCCTGGAACAGCCTCGTCATCTCCCTTGGGTCCACGCTGCTGGCGCTGCTGTTTGCGGTTCCGTCTGCGTACGCGATGTCGTTTCTTCCCACGCATCGCACGCGGGGCACGCTGCTCTGGATGCTGTCGACAAAGATGTTGCCGTCGGTGGGTGCGCTCGTCCCCGTGTACCTCATTTTTCGCGACGTGGGCCTGCTGGATACGCGGCTCGGGTTGCTGCTTGTGGACGCACTGTCCAATCTGCCGATCGTCGTCTGGATGCTGTACACCTTCTTTCGAGAGGTGCCGCATGAGGTGTTGGAGGCCGCACGGATGGACGGCGCTGGACCACTGCGTGAGATCTACAACCTGCTGCTGCCCCTTTCGCTGCCGGGCATTGTGTCCACCGGACTGCTGGCGGTCATCCTTGCCTGGAACGAGGCTTTCTGGAGCCTGACGTTGACCGCCTCCAAAGCGGCGCCGCTCACGGCCTTCATCGCTTCCTTCTCCAGCCCGGAAGGTTTGTTTTACTCCAAGCTTTCCGCCGCTTCGACCATGGCCATTGCACCTATCCTGATTCTGGGATGGGCCAGTCAGAGACACCTCGTTCGAGGTCTTACCTTCGGTGCGGTGAAGTAGGGAGGACGGGAGCGGACGATGGCAACAGTGGAGTTGCAACAGCTGCGCAAGAACTACGAAGCCACGGAGGTCATCAAGGGCATCGATCTCACCCTGCGCGATGGGGAGTTGACGGTGTTTGTGGGGCCGTCCGGTTGCGGGAAGTCCACGCTTCTGCGCATGATTGCGGGCCTCGAAGAAATCACATCGGGCACGCTGCTCATCGACGGCAAGCGTGTCAATGATGTGCCGCCCGCCAAGCGGGGCCTCGCCCTTGTGTTCCAGAGCTACGCCCTGTACCCGCACATGACCGTTGCGGAGAACATGTCATTCAGCCTCAAGCTCGCCGGTATCTCCAAACAAGAGCGCGAAGCCAAGGTGCTGGAGACAGCGCGCATCCTGCACCTGGAGCCGTTGCTGCAACGCAAACCGAAGGACCTCTCCGGAGGGCAACGGCAGCGGGTGGCGATTGGCCGCGCCATCGTGCGCAATCCCAAGGTGTTTCTGTTCGATGAACCGCTTTCAAACCTCGACGCGGCTCTACGGGTTCACATGCGCTTGGAGCTGACCAAACTGCATCGCCAACTGGGGGCCACCATGATCTATGTCACGCATGACCAGGTGGAGGCCATGACCATGGCCGATCAGATCGTCGTCCTGCAAGCCGGTGTGGTGGAGCAGTGCGGGTCTCCCATGGAGCTTTACCGTTCGCCGAAGAACCTCTTTGTCGCGGGCTTTATCGGGTCGCCGCGCATGAACTTCCTTCAGGCCACGGTGCAGCAAATCGGTGCTTCCGGTTGCGCGTTTCTGATCGGGGACAGTCTGCTTCGCTTCGAAGATCTCGCGTGCACCGCCGGGCAGGGCGATAGGGTGACTCTTGGCGCGCGGCCCGAACACATTCGTTTGGTGAAGGCGGGCGGCATCCAGGCGCAGGTCGCCCTGGTGGAGCACCTTGGCGCTGAAAGCTATATGCACCTTCAAACTTCTTGGGGTGAACGCCTGATCGTCCGTACCGGCGGTGAGACGGAAGTTCGGGCTGACGATCAGGTGCAGTTTACGTTTGACCAAACCTTTCTGCACGTCTTCGATGCGGGCGGCGTTGCGCTCCCACGGGCGCCCAGGGTTTCGTTGGCATCATCAACCAGCAAGAGCAAGTGAGGATCGACATGACTGAACAGGGAAACAGCGTCACCCTGAACAAGACATCGCTTTCGGAACTGGATGCGGCGGTGAGGGTTCCCGCATACGACCGAGGGGCCCTGCAGCCACACATCGTGCACCTCGGAGTGGGCGGCTTTCATCGGGCGCATCAGGCCGTTTACCTTGACGATCTCCTTGCGCTGCCGGACACAGAACGCTGGGGCGAAGTCGGCGTTGGTGTGCTGCCCAGCGATGCACGCATGCGGGACGCGCTACGCGGACAGGATTTCCTCTTCACGGTCGTCGAGCGCAGTGCTTCGGTGCAGTCTGCGCGTGTTATCGGGTCCATGATGGGGTAC
>CAXTRU010000491.1:0-2481 GCA_964246665.1 uncultured Acidobacteriaceae bacterium | reverse complement strand
GAGAAAAACATGCGTGGATCGATGACTGGCGTTGTTGTGCTGGTGTTGCTGGTGGTGGTGGGACTGCTTGGGTTTGGGAGCTACGTTTCCACGAAGAATCATCTGGTGTCGCTGAATGAGAACGTGAACCAGGCATACTCGCAGGTGGACGTGCAGCAGCAGCGGCGATTGGATCTGGTGCCGAACCTCGTGGCCAGCGTGAAGGGCTACGTCAAGGAAGAAGAAACGGTGCTCACCAACATCGCAAATGCGCGAGCAGCCGTGATTGCGGCATCGGGGGACCGGGCGAGCTCCATCAACGCCAACCGGCAACTGGACGTGGCCTTGAGCCCGCTGAACCGGTTGCAGGAGACCTACCCGAACCTGAAGGGCAATGAGCAGTTTGTGCGGTTGGAGGATGAGCTGTCCGGTACAGAAAACCGTATAGCCGTGGCGCGCAATCGCTACAACCTGTCCTTGAGGGAGTACAATGTCTACGTGCAGCAGTTTCCCAACAGCCTTTGGGCGGGGATGGCCGGGTATCACTCCAAGGACGACCAGTACTTCAAGGGCAATCCGGCCAATGCGACCGCGCCCACGGTGGACTTTAACAAGTAGGGTGCATCTCGAGAAGAAGGGAAAAGCCGCTGCGTGCAGCGGCTTTTCTGTTTGCGCTTGCGCACAGATCCGGCAGCCTGTTCCGTCCACTTGTTGATGAGAGAGTCCTTGTGCTTTCTCACCCACCGTCGCGTTCTCCGATGTCAACACCTACCGCCGAGTGCGGCGTACGGCGGCGGTCATGAGCCAGCTCGCCGTGGTCGCTCACCGATAAAACCCGAAAATACCCGTGGAAAACAGGGCAGGAAGCCGAGACAAACGGCAGAGAAGGAGGTAGGCTGTGGACATCCTAGGGTATTAGCCGGTTTGGTTCGGGAGTTCTGAGGCGAGGAATGGCGATGAAGAGGCGGCCGCCGCACCGGATCGCAGCGATTCTGGCCCTGGGCTGTGCGCTTGTGCCGGGCACCGCGGCGCGCGTGGGTTGGTTGCAGGATGAGCCGTCTGCGACGGCGATCCTTTTAAGCCGAGCCAGAACGTTAGAACAGCGCGGACGGCTGGACTTGGCCAAGCAGGACTGGTCGCAGGTATTGCTGGCCGACCCGAACGACGCCGAAGCGCTGGCGGGCCTGGTGCGTGCGGCGCGTGCCGAAGGACGTAGCGGCGATGCAGATAAGTACCTGGCGCGGCTGCGGGCAGCGCACCCGAATGATCCGACGCTGGCGCAGTTGCAGGCCTGCTGGATGAAGCGGCTCGGCTGGCGCGTGGAGGCGATTCGCGGGCAGCGATGGTGCTGTATCGAAGGGTGTACGGCAACACGCCGCCGGTGGGCGCGCCGGCGCTGGCGTATTACGGGACCGAGGCGGCGACCGAGGATGGTCGTCCGCATGCCATTGCAGGGCTGCGTGCTTTGGCCGATCGCTTTCCGGCCGATGCTCGTTATCGTGTGGCGCTGGGACGCATTTTACTGAGTGGGGCGCGGACGCGTGCCGAAGGGCGGACGATCCTGGAGGGCATGCCGGGCGATGCGGAGGCGGTCGCGGCGCTGCGGTCCGGGGGTGGGTCAGGCGAGGAGCACGCAGCGACTATAAGTGCAGGGCATCTGACGGTGGGCGCGTCTGCGCCGCCCGCTGGAGCAAGGCCTGCGGTCAAGCCGGCGACACCGCCCGGGCAGGTTGCGGAAGGGACCAAGACCGCCAACGAGGCGCCGCGCGCGGTGGCTTCGGCCACGCCGGAGAAAGCGGCGCCGGAGAAGATTGCGCCGGTGCGGCGGCCCAGTGAGACGGCGTCCAGCATGGCTGGGGCGCGTGCCCCGGCAGCCAACGCAACGCGACCCCTGACGTATGTGTCAGACGAGCAGGCTGCGTTCAGCGCGCTGAACGAGCATCGGACCGCCGAGGCCGAGCAGCTCTTTCGGGCCATTCTTGCGAAGGATCCGCACGACGCGCGTGCTTTGGCCGGCATGGGCTACCTGCGGGTCGCGACCGGGGACCTGAAAGCCGCGGTGGCCTTTTTCGAGCAGGCCCAGGAGGATGGGGATCGCAGCCTGGCGTTGACGCGGGCGATGGTCAACGCCCAGTTTGAGCTGGCGATCCAGCAGGCCGGAGCGGAGCGTGCGCGGGGCAATTTGCCAGGGGCGGAAGATCGGTTCCGCGCGGCGTTGCGCGAGCGGCCCAGCGACCCGGAAGCCCTGGAGGGTTTGGGCAGCGTGTTGTTGCAGGAGTGGCGCCCCGGCGATGCCATCCCTGTGTACGACCACCTGACCCGCGTGCGCCCCATGAGTCCGGCGGCGTGGCGAGGGTTGGTGGTCGCAGAAACAAGCGCGGGCAGAACCGCTGCCGCCCTGACCACCGACGCCCAGGTGCCCCCGGCGGCGCGCACCCCGCTGGCGCAAGACCAGGCTTATCAGCGGGCGTTGTCTGTGGCGCGCGGCGCGCAGGGGACGCA
>CAXTRU010000490.1:0-2481 GCA_964246665.1 uncultured Acidobacteriaceae bacterium | reverse complement strand
GCGCGTGAGGATGCCCGCGGCCTATCCTTCGACTTTCTCGGCTTTCTCGGGCCGTACCACCGGCCCACGGTGCCGCAACTGTTCGGCGGCGATGAGACGCGGCTCACGCGCCTGATCCGCGACGGCAAGTTGTATCTCACCCTGCAAGACTCGCTGGCCTTGGCGCTTGAAAACAACCTTGACGTGGAAGCGGAGCGCTTCGACATCTCGCTCGCGCGCACCGACGTGACCCGTGCCAGCGGCGGTGGGACCCTCCGCGGCCTGGACTTCGGTATCACGGAGCCGCCCGCCGGCGTCGGTGGCCCTGGCTCGCCGTTGCTCAACACAACGACCACCAATGCCAACCCGACCACGCCCACGGTGGTCGATCTCACCTCGCTGAACTCCACCACGCAGGTGCAGAACAATCTCGGCCAGCTGGGCGCGGGCTTCACGTACTCGCTCGGGCCCAACATTCCGCTCTACGATCCACAGCTGATCGGCACGGCGGGCTTCTTTCGCCGTCAGCACACCGTCACGCTCGGCAACACCACTGATACCACCGGAACGGGCGGCACAGGCGGCGGCGCGCCGGCCTCCGGCGGCGGCACGGTCACCACGCCGCAACCGCTGAACTTCGTGGCGTTAAACCTCGGCTACCTGCAAGGCTTCTCCACCGGCGCGCAGCTTGAGGCCATCGTGAACAACGACCCGCAAGTGGTGTACGGCACGAACTCGCAGCTCGATCCGTTCTCCACGCCCAGCACCTCGGTCACCCTCACCCAGCCGTTGCTGCGTGGCCGGGGAAGCGACGTCAACCGCCGCTTCCTGCGCATCGCCCGCACCGACCAGAGGATCTCGCGCTTGCTCTTTGAGCAGCAGGTGCTGGAAACCGTGTACGGCATCTCGCGGCTGTACTACGACCTCGTCTCGCTGGGCGAAAACGTGCAGGTCAAGGAAGAGTCCCTGCGTGCCGCGGCCAAGCAACGCCAGGACGACCAGGACCAGGTCACCGAGGGCACACTGGCCCCCATCGAACTCACCCGCGCGCAGGCCCTGGAAAGCTCCAGCCGCTTTGACCTGACGCAGGCGCAGGGCCTGTACAAGCAGGAAGAGATCATCCTGCGCAACCAGCTTCTGCGCACGGCCTCGCCGGCCTTCACCGCGCAATTCGACGAGATCGTCCCGACGGACAGGATCATCGTTCCCACCGAGCTTGAGCCGCTGGACCTTGCCGCGCTGGTGCAGCAGGGGCTCGCGCGCCGCCCCGACCTCGCCCAGGCGCAACTGCAAATTGAAACCGGGCAGATCCAGGCCTCCGCCAGCCGCAACAACGTACTGCCGCAACTGAACGTGTACGCCAACGTGGAAACCCGTGGCTCCAGCGAGCAGCCCTACGAGACCCAGGGCACCACCGGTACGGGGCTGCCGACCATCCCGCAAGAGCTTGCCCAGGGCGGCCTCCGTGTGTCCACGGTGTACCAGGCCGGGGTGCAACTCACCCTGCCGCTGCGCAATCGCGTCGCGGAAGCCGATGCCGCTCGCGATACCGTGCAGCTACGCCAGGTGCAGAGCCGCACCGAAAAGCTCGCCCAGGGCGTGCGCCAGGACGTAGAAACCGCTGTCGTCGCGCTGCAAACCGCCGACGCAGCCTACCGTGCCGCCTCAGCCAGCCGCGACTACCAGGCACAGCTGCTCGACGCCGAGCGTGACAAGCTCTCCGTAGGCCAATCCACCGATCTTGCCGTTCTGCAGGACGAAGCCTACCTGGCCCAAGCCCGCTCCACCGAAATCGCCGCGCGCTCGAACTACATGAAGGCACGCATCGAGCTCGACCACGCTTTGGGCGATCTGCTGGAAAAGAACCACATCGCCCTGGACGATGCCATCCGCGGGCAGCTGCCGCAGTAACTCACGAACTCAGCGCGCACCGCCAAGGCTGGAGCGCACAGCTTGCAACGTCGTCGTTGCCGCCCCCGACGCCGTGGACGGGGTCATCTCCAGGGCGGGTACGTCGCCGTGCACATAGGGCAGCACGGGCGTTGCCCCCGGGTAGTCATGAGTCTGAAACCAGACCAGGATGCGGTGGCCGAACTCCGCTCCGCGCACGGACGAGATGCCGCCGTGCGCCGCCCCGGGCACCACCCACAGCGCGCAGCGGTTGCCGCAGGCCGCTTCCAGCTCTTGGGCGTGGTGCATGGGAATGTTGTTGTCTGCGGTTCCGGTCATCAGCAGTACAGGGACCTCGGAGTGCTGCACGGCGGTGTCCGGGCGCGCGTCGGGCAGCCACACACGGTAGCGCAGATGCGCCCAGCCAATCGCAACGCGCACAATGGGCCAGCCGGCTGTCTGCCAGAACCGCGTTCCCAGGCCGGTCTCATGCCCAAGCCGCTCGTACACCACGGGCCGAAAGCGCGAAAATGGGTCTTCCACGGCCGCCGCACAAATTTGCGGCGTCACCGCGGTCGCCTGCACGGCAATGGCCGCCCCCATGGACTCACC
>CAXTRU010000489.1:0-2485 GCA_964246665.1 uncultured Acidobacteriaceae bacterium | reverse complement strand
CAGCACCACCTGGCGCTCATAGCGCATGTCGGCGGAGGCGAGTTTGGGGTACTGGGTGCGCCACTCGGGCAGATGCTTCTGGAACGACTCAAACCGGCGCAGGAACTCTTCATCGCCGAAGTGCACCAGGACGTCCGACCCACCCAGGGTCACCAGCGCTTTCACATCTTCCGGGTTGGTAACATCCACTTCGCTGAGTACGCCGCTGCGGCGCTCGCCACCGCTGTCGAGATCGGCCATAAAACGCCGGTAAACGTCCATGCGTGAGGTACGCAGTTCAGGGGAGTCGTCCGCCGCCAGGCCGGTGAGAACCGGGAAGGAGTAGTGTGGATCGCCGGCGGATTCAGGCGGCATGTCCAGCAGAACGCCATCGGCATCAACCAGACCGATATGGGAGCCTTGCCGGACAAAGGCGATCGGCGTGCGCTCGATGACGTGAACCCGCAGGTGATTCGGCAGCAGGCGCTCCACCGTGGCGTGCGCCACCCAGGGCAGGCGCTCCAGGTCCGCGCGGCGCTCGGCCAAAGGAATACGGAAAATGTTTCGTTCCAGGTCCGCGCCAAAGACACCAAGCACGTCGGTACGGGAGATGTGCTCGTTCCCTTCCACTGCAATTTCGGTGGAGGTCGTGATGGAAAAGCGGGAGTCGTGGAGCAGAAACTGCCGGATTTCGGCAACGGTCAACGTCACTGCGCCTAGCAGAAAGCAGGCCGCCGTGCCCATGACGATGCGTCCGCCCAGGCTGCGCGGAAGGCCGCCCCGCAAGCGCAGACCATAGGAACCACGCTGGGGCACGTACTCCTCCTCCGCCGGCGGCTGGGGCGCCGCTGGGCCAGGCGGAAATACACGATGGAGCGCGCCCGCCGGTGCGGGTGAGGGCTCCTGCCAGGCCGACGGGGAGACGTGCTCCTCCGTGGGCTCGGCCAATGCCGTCGCCGACGCCGTCGCTGCTGAGCTCCGTTTGTACACCAACTTCATGGCCGCAGGCCCGAGCAAGGCCGCGGAGAACCGCCTGACGACACTATAGCGTGGGGAGGTGTACTTTCCGCCATAACAGTTTCGTGGCGTATCGGCCTAGAGGCGGGGAGGGATCGTGGACAGACCAGCGACTTTTGCACCGGCGGCAAGGTGCTGGTCATAGGTGGCGATCACTGGAACACCATACTCCAGCGCTGTCGCAAGATGGAGCAGATCGAGGGAACGAAGATGCGAACGGCTGGAGTGCTGTTCAGCAAGAATCTGCGCACGCCCATACACCTGCGCTGTCAGTGGTAGAACGCGGAAAAGGCGGCTCTGACGCTCCTTGAGATAGCGCCTGTACGGGGCCATGCAACTTCGGGCGGTAGCTTCCGGAACAGGGCCGAAGCGACCTCTACATCGGTAAGCGTGTTAATAACAGGATCTGAAATTCGGGAAAAACGGTCCAGAGCCGCAGCCGATTCCGCTTCGAACACATAGAGCTTCAGCAGGAAGCTCGTGTCAACGTACGCCGTCATATCCGTCCCGGTCTTCGCGAACCCAGGTTGTTGTGTCGACGTTGAGCGGCTGCTCACCCCACATCCTTTTTAGTTCGGCCATGACATCTGGTCTTGTAGAGATTGGTTCATCGATGGGCGAAACCTGCTCCTTTCGCATCGCGGAACGCGCACGCACCTCCCCAACGACCTGATCCCCACTGAGCAGTTCGACAGTGTGACCATCCTGCAGTTCAGCCTTTAACGTCGCGATATGTGTGGGTAGATCATCGATGGAGAGACGTACCGGATGAGTCGCCATGCTCCTATCTTAAGCCGTCAGTCCAAGGCGCTCCAGCAGCAACGGCCCGGCCTGGGAGACGCTTCCGGCACCCAGCGTGAGAATCATGTCGCCATCACGGGCGTCGGCGGCCAGGCGCTCGACGGCCTCGGCGATGGATGGCGCATAGGCAACCCGGCCACCACCGGTTTCGCGGATGCGCTCAGCCAGCAGCTCCCCTGTAATGCCCGCAATGGGCGGCTCGCTGGCGGCGTAGATATCCAGTACCTGCAGCGCGTCGGCGTCGCCGAAAGCCGTGGCGAACTCATCCAGGAGGTCACGGGTGCGGGTATAGCGATGCGGCTGAAAGAGCACCAGCACCCGTCCATAGCCGCATTCACGAGCGGCCTGCAAGGTGGCGCGGACCTCGGTGGGATGGTGGCCGTAGTCGTCGATCACCGTGACGCCGCGCGCCTGGCCCTTGGTTTGGAAGCGCCGGTCAACGCCGCGAAAGTGACCCAGGCCGCTGGCGATGTCTTCCGGCGTCAGCCCTAACTGAATGCCGATTGCCACGGCCGCGGTGGCGTTCAATACGTTGTGCCGCCCAGGCACATGGAGGTGAAACGGCCCCCGCACCAGCCCGCGCGTGTTGACTTCGAACGTCGCGAAGCAGCCTTCCGCGGGCCGAAGCAGGCGCAGGCGGAAGTCGGCGTCCGGGCCTTCGCCGTAGGTGTACACACGACGCGTCACG
>CAXTRU010000488.1:0-2498 GCA_964246665.1 uncultured Acidobacteriaceae bacterium | reverse complement strand
GGCCTCCGCAGACATGCGGTATGAGCGCCAGGTTGTGCTGGAGATGCAGGGTGGTGCGACCCCGCCGACGCCCGAGAACAGCATCAGCAACGGCGTCGCTCCCAAGCCGCAACCTGTGGCCTTGCCCAGGGCTGTTGCGGCGTCGCCGGCAGCACGCAAGCCGCTTGCCGCTGCCGTCGCCCATCGACCGGCGCCGGGTCGCTCGGCGGCGAACGAGCGGGTCTTCCGCGAACTGGCAGCACATCGGGCGCAACAGGCAAGGTTAAGGGCAGCCGAGAGGCGGTAAGCGCATGAACCAGAAGGACAACAACCTGATCACGGTGCTCGACGCCGGCAGCTCCAAGAGCGCTGTTCTGGTCGCGGAGGTAGGCGAGGGTACCCGCTACCGCGGCCACGGCATCGAGGCCTCCAAGGGCATGCGCCGCGGCATGATCGCTGACCTTGCCCCCGCCGCCGAGGTCATCGACCGGGCCGCCCTTGCCGCCGAACGCGCCACCAAGGCACCCATCGAAACCGCCGTCGTCGGGATCGGCGGACCGCACATCAAGGGCATGAACTCGCAGGGCGGCATCAGCATGGGCAGCCGGATGAAGGAGATCACCCGCGAAGACGTGCGCTCGGCGATCGACCGCGCGCGCTCCGTCGGCCTGGCCCCTGACCGCGAAGTGCTGCACCTGCTGCCGCAACAGTTCATCCTCGACGACCAGGCCGGCATTCACGATCCGGTCGGCATGGTGGGCAATCGGCTGGAGGTGAACCTGCACCTGTCCACCTGCTCGGGCTCCGCCGCCCAGAGCGTGGTCACCTGCGCCAACAAGGCTGGGCTCGAGGTGGTCGACACCGTTTTTGAGGGGATTGCCTCCGCGGAAGCCGTGCTGCATCCGGACGAGCGGGAGCTTGGTGTCTGCCTCGCCGACATCGGCGCCAGTTCCACCGAAATTGTCGTGTACTTCGAAAGCGCGGTCGCCCACACGGCGGTCCTGCCTATTGGCGGCGATCACTTCACCAACGACCTCGCCGTGGGGCTCCACGTCAGCGTCGATGAAGCCGAGCTCCTGAAACGACGGTATGGGCATTGCGTCGTGACCGCCGTGCCGCAGTTGAACGAGATCGAGATCGGCGGCGATCTTTCCACCGGCGGCCAGGGCCCGCGCATGGTGCGCCAGCGGTTTCTCGCTGAGATCCTGGAGCCGCGCGCCCGCGAGCTGCTCACCATGCTGCGCGACAACCTCCGCTCCGGCGGCGTGCTGGAAGCCATGGGCACCGGCTGCGTCTTCACCGGCGGCGGTGCGTTGCTGCCCGGCCTGCTGGACCACGCCGAAAGCCTGCTCCGCGTGCCCGCCCGCATCGGCTATCCGGTGCCGCTGCCGGGCATGCCACAAGAGCTCGCCCGCCCGGAGTTCTCCACCCTGATCGGCATGCTGCTCTACACGCACCGCACCCAGATCCGCAAAGCCAGCGAAGAACAAGGACTGATGCAGAAGATTCAGGGCATGTTCAAGGGCAGCTTCTAAGGTCGCTCATGCTGCTCGAACCTTTGGACTGCCCAGGAAAACCGCCGCAGGCACGTGAAAACGCTCTGCCAACGCATGCATATGAGCCACTGTTAGATTACGTTGCCCGGAGAGGATCCGCGACACAAGCGAATCGGATCCGATCACCGGCGTCAAGTCCCGCTGTTCCAGGTGATGTTGGTCCATGAGGAACCGAAGCACCTCAACCGGTGTAGCTGCTGGCAACGGAAAGCGCTCGGACTCATACTGCTCGATCAAGAGCGAGAGTAAGTCAATTGCTTCTTCCTCTTCGGCGGTCGGGCTTTCCTTAAACTCAAGCTCAAACAGCTCCTCAGTGTACCGTTCCAGCTCCTGCTCGTTCCGAATTAAGCGGGGCGCACCTTTGGCGATCATTTCAGCTGTTTTCGAAGTATCTCTCATCGGCCAAACCTCTTATCCCAGTTCTCTCGGCGGTTATATTCTTTGTGCGTCAGGAAGGACCGAACATAAACCCGTCCACGGGTTGTGACTCCATCTCGCTCCCTTGCATACTTGACGACTGTGATGAGCCTGTATCTATTGTGGCGAATGTTAAATACGACATAACCCTCCACTGCATCCGCGTCCGGAAAGCTCCTTCTTAACTCGGCGAAGCTTGTCCATCTGACGCTTGAGATGATGGCCATCCAAGCGCGCAGTTCGGAGGCCGCATCTGCGTTATGTAGGGCAGCCTCATGTATGTGCCGCCGCGTGATGAGAACCACCCGGATAAACTAGAAGCAAGTTGCCAATTTGTCAACAAAGATCTTGCATTTGATTCTCTGACTACAACGCCCACCAAATGCTCCAGCCCAAGTCTCACAGGTAGAATGAAGTTCATGTTGTTTCGCAAGCTTGTGCCTTTTCTGGCTGCCGGCGCAGCCCTTTGCGCCCCCACCGCTCACGCACAATTCGGGGTCTTCGCGACCGTTACGGGACAGCGAATTGGCGGCGTGGCCTGCACCC
>CAXTRU010000487.1:0-2522 GCA_964246665.1 uncultured Acidobacteriaceae bacterium | reverse complement strand
GTACATGTCCGACGACAGGAACGGGTCCACCAGAAACGTCATGGTGTACATCGCGACCGCAAACCACACCACGATCCACAACGTCGCCCGGTTCACCGGCTGCGTCCGCACAATCAGCACAGCGCCCAGAAAGCACATCACCGAGAGGAGCGCTACATCTTCAAAACCGATCCAGAAGCGGCCAATCTCAAACCCAAACTGCTGCGCCAAACGCACCAGCGCAAACCCCAGCAGGCACAGCGCAGCATTGGTCAGCCGCGCATCCCCATCAGCCCACCTGTCCACCCACCCCAAACGCTGCATCACGCCAGTTCCGGCTCGGTGTCCTCTGCCGTCCGCATGGCCCCTTCGCGCCGAGCCTCAAGAAACGCCCGCGTGTGCCGCGCGTTGTACCCATCCGCGTGCACAAACCCTGGCCGCCGCCCTTCCAGCAACTCATCCTCAAGCGCCGTCAACGTCACAGCCTCATCCACGTCATACCAGGTCGGCAACTCCACTAACTCCAGCCCCGCATCGCGCACCTGCCGCACGGTTTCGGCATACACGCTCGGTGTGCTCCACGTAATCTGCTCAAACGGCTCACGATGCGCCGCCTTCAACCCGATCAAGTAATAGCCACCGTCAGCCGATCCCCCCAGCACCAGGCGATCGCCCGGCTGCAACAACGCCTCCACAGCCTCATGCAACGCACTCGTCGGCATCGTCGGCGAATCTGAGTCAATCAAACACACCGCCCCAAACCCACAAGCCAGAATGTCCGTAGCCGCCAGCCAAAGCCGCTCACCGAAGCCATCCCCGCGCTGTGCCACAAGCGCAAACCCCTCCGGCAGCAACCCATCAAACGCCGCTTCATCCGCCACCGGCGTGTAGCAAACCAGTCCCTGCGCCCGGCCCTCCGCAGCTACAGATGCAAGGTTCGCCGTCGTGTCGCGCAGAAAGCACACGTTGAGCGCGGCAGCCTCTTCCGCCGTCAGCGGTGGCTGCAACCGCGTCTTCACTTTGCCGGGCCGCGGCGCCTTCGCCATCACCGCCAGCGCAACCTTGTCACGAAACGCCGCGTTCACTCCGGCGGTAGGGGAAAGAATGGGATACGCCAACGGGGCCAGGTTCTCCTGAGAAAGGATGGTTTCCCCTATCCTACTGCGTCTGTGCGAACCTCACCTCAACGTCTCGTCTCCGCCCACGCCTGCTTCAGGCTAGGCTCCGGCTTTTCGTTCCAAAGCGCAGCGTTCATCTGGGACTGAAACCACGGGTATGTCGGGCTTGGGCCCAGGGTCTCGTAGTTCGCGTTGAAGTAGCCTTCCACCGTCTGCCCCGCCGGTACGGGAGACGGCATCTGCGCCAGCACCTGCCGAAACAACCGCATCATCAGGGCCACTACGCTGGGGTCCTTCTCACGCCAATACGCCATGGCTATCCGGTTCGCCCCCGACTCCACCTGGTAGTGCGAGTGCGTCGGGATAAACCCCTGGCACGCCTGCCACCAATGGCCAAACTCATGCACAAAGATCCACTGGTGCGCTGCTTTCTCAAACACCACCCGCATCTCGGCCTCACTCGCACCCGGCCCAGCCAGGCTCTCCATGAACGCCCGCTCCTGCGGGTTCAGAAGGCTGAAATCAGACGTTCGTAGCGTGTTCGTCTCATCCTGATACTGGCCCAACGAGGGCACATCTTCCACCAGGATCTTGGGCGGCGCAATGGGGCATGTAAACCCGTCCGCCTTGAGTTGCGCCACATACTGGTCCCGCAGCGCTGTCATCTTCACCCGAGTCGCTTCGACGGAGGTCGGACTCGCCACAGCGACAGCCCCTGCCTGTTGCGCTCTCGCACAGCCCGCGCCCGCCATCATGGCCACAAAAACCCCACCATAGATCGCGAAGGATAACAGGCGCCCTCGCCGAACCCACGAACCGTTCTCCACGCTCACCTCAGGGAAGTCCTGTTGCCACCCTACCCTGCTGGCGCCTTACGCAGAGCACGATGTGGCCCATCGACGACCACGTCCTTCTGACCTGAGCTCGAGAGGAGACATTAACCGGTTCCTACATGCTTAAGATTTCCCTTCAAACTCCCGGTTCCAATGCGCAATCACCCGCGTTTCGCGCTCAAACCCCAACACACTCACCGCCCCCGTCCCAAACGCAAACAGCTTGCCCCCGGTCGCCGGCAGCTCAATCCACCGAGCCGCCAGGATCCGCAAAATGTGCGCATGCGCAAACAACGCCACGCGCTGCGTCCCGGAGCCGCCGCCCTCACCTGCCAGCGCCAACGCCCGCGCATTCACCTTGGCCGCCCGCTCGCCAACGGCCTCCACCGGCTCCCCACCCACAATCGGCCGCGTCCACACGCTCCACGCCGGGTCGCCGTACTTTTCGCGCATCTCCTTGGTTGTCTTCCCCTCGGACTCCCCATAGTTCCACTCCACCAGGTCATCCTCGGTCTGCATCACGTCCCCAAAGCCCGCAATCCGCGCCGTGTCCTGCGCCCGCTGCCGTGGACTCACCAACACCGCCGCAAAC
>CAXTRU010000486.1:0-2526 GCA_964246665.1 uncultured Acidobacteriaceae bacterium | reverse complement strand
GCAGTGCAGCTGCTGATGATGCTGCTTTGCTTTGGCCTAGCTTGCCCCGGGCTCCCCTGTGCGTGGGGTCAGAGAGCGCAACCGCTGCTTCATACCGCGTCTGCGATTGCCTATGACGCCAACGGGAATCTCTTCATCGCGGATGCAGCAGCGCACCAGGTATGGAAGGCAACGCTTGGGGGTGCGCTGGTGCTGGTTGCGGGTACCGGGGTGCAGGGCTACGCGGGGGATGGTGGGCCAGCCGTAAGCGCGCAGTTGAACGAGCCCCAAGGACTGAGCTTTGCGCCGAATGGCACGCTGTATATCGCCGACACCGGCAATCAACGCGTGCGGGCCATTGATGCGTTCGGTTCGATCTCCACCTTTGCGGGCAATGGCACCGCAGGAGCCAAGGGTGACGGTGGCCAGGCGACAGCGGCTCAGTTACGGGAACCTACTGCTCTCGCGGTGGCCGGAAATGGCGATCTGCTGATTTGCGATACGGGCAATCACCGGGTCCGAAGGATTGTGTCGGGCGTGATCAGCACGTTCGCCGGCACGGGGGAACAGGGCTTTGCCGGCGACGGCGGCCCGGCTGGCGCGGCGAAGCTGGACTCACCTTCTGGGCTGGCGATTGCGGCAGATGGGCGAATCTTCATCGCGGATACGCATAACCATCGCGTACGTTTTGTGGACACGTCCGGCGCGATTGGATCGTTTGCGGGAACGGGTGTGCGTGGCTTTGGCGGGGATGGCGGTGCTGCGCAGGCAGCCCTGCTGGCACTCCCACGAGGTTTGGCCCTTGATGGCGTCGGCAATCTGTTGATTGCCGACGAGGGCAATCAACGGGTACGGGAGGTCAACACTGCGGGTGTGGTCTCGACGCTGGTTGGCAGCGGCGTGGAAGGCGTAAGTCCGGACGGTGCGAGTGCGCTGGCGGCCGCGCTGCGCTCGCCGCGTGCGGTGGCGACATCCGCGTTTGGCCTGCCGGTCTTTGCCGATCGCCTGAACCAGACTGTGCGGGAGGCGACGGGGACTCCTGGCCTGTACCAGCCTGCAGCGCTGGCGCCTGGCCGCAGCACCGGCGTCCGTGCGGCGGTAGGGGAGGCCATCACGTATGGCCAAACGGAAGGTGCAACCGTATCCGTCGCTGGGGTCGTAGGAACGCCCGCCGGCCAGGTGCAACTTAGCGACGCTGGGTCGCCGGCTGGCACGGCAGCCCTGATCGGTGGAGCGGCGTCCCTGGAGCTGCCTGAGCTCAATGCGGGATCGCACCATATCACCGCCACATACGCGGGGGATGGGCTCAACCCGCAAGCCAGCACGAGTTTCGACATGGACGTCGGGACCGCGTCAGTAACGGCAACAGCGACTTCGGGACAGGTGCCCTATGGCGCGCCATTGCCACAGTTGATGGGAGTGGTTTCAGGCATCCTGCCACAGGATGTTGGGGAGGTCGACGTCACCTTCGGCGCCTCTGGGGTGGGCACTCTCCCCGTCGGAACGTATTCCATCACAGCCATGCTGAGTGGACCGAAATCTGCAAACTACACCGTCACGATGAGCTCGGGATCTGGGTCGTTGCAGGTAGTGAAGGCGGGCTCCACGGCAGTGTTGGGCAGTGTCGGGCAGAGCTATGCGGGGATGCCGCTGGCGCTGAGTGCAACCGTAGCGCCATCCACCAGCGGGACACCTTCGGGGCAGGTGGAGTTCTTGGACGGAACGACCGTGGTGGCCACGGCGGCCCTGAGCGCCGGCGTGGCAACGGCGGTCTACCCAGCCCCGCCAGAGGGTGGACGATCGCTGTCCGTGGAGTACCTTGGCGACGGGAATTTTCTCCCCAGTTCATCCCAGCCCCGGAGTGTGTCTGTGGCGCCGTTGCCTGATTTCGCGATCGCTACCTCCGGGTCGTCGACGGCCACCACGGCGGCCGGTGGTGCGGCGATGTACAGCGTGCTGGTGAGCTCTGCCTCAGGGCCGTTTACCGGCGCAGTTTCCCTGAGCGCGACAGGGCTGCCGACTGGGGCGAGTGTCAGCTTTTCCCCGCCACAGGTGGTTCCCGGCAGCAGTTCTGCCGTGGTCACCGTATCGGTTCAGACCTCCGCGGTCGCTAGCGCCACGGTTGCCTCGAGAGGACGGGGACTCCGCACCGCAGGCGCGAGCCGGGGAACCACTCTGTGTTTTGGCACGTTGTGCTGGCTGGGTCTGTTGCAGCGGCGCTGGCGGCGACGGGCAGCTCTGCTATCGATCTCAGGCGCAATGCTTTTCCTGGCTGGTTGTGGCGCGCGGACCGTGGGGGAGGGCATCGGCGGCGTCCTCGCGCAAACCTACACGCTTCAGGTAACAGGGACGGCGACAAACCTGGCTGGCCATGTTGTCTCGCACGCAACTGCACTCACCCTCACCGTCCAACAGTAAAACGAGCCTAAGGCAAGCATTCGGGGAAGGAGACGAAAACAGGGCAATCGACAAAGCTCGGACAAGACGCGCGAGATCAGTAAAGGATCAAGCGGCACCCGACCTTGCATTGCGAACGAGCGGTAGTGA
>CAXTRU010000485.1:0-2537 GCA_964246665.1 uncultured Acidobacteriaceae bacterium | reverse complement strand
ACCCACACCCAAGGGCGCCCGTGATTGCGGTAATTCAGAGCACCGGGGGTACGGAGTATTGGAATCGCTTTGCCGATAGTGCAAGGGCGCGTGCGGGCCGTTACGGCTTTGCGTTGAAGTGGTATGCACCCCAGAGCGCAGCCGACTATGAGGTGCAGGCAAAGCTGCTGAACGACGCGGTGCAGCGGCATGTCGACGGCATCATCATCGCGCCCTCGCATCAGTTGGTGCTTGCCGAAGGTGTGCGCAGGGCCTATGCGGAAGGCATTCCGGTCGTGGTGGTGCATGCGCCGGTGGCGGTGCAGCCGACAGAGTTCGTTACGGAGATCGGCTGCAGCGATGAGGTGATGGGCTTTATGGCGGCGCAGCGCTTCACCGCGCTGCATGGGGCGCGACACATCCTCACAGTCGGCGCCAGTCCCACGCTGCAGACCACCGTGCAGCGGGAGGATGCGCTGCGCCGCGCGCTGCAGCGCTTCTCGCCTGAAGCCCACATCGTGCAGTCTCGCTACAGCTTGTCAGACTGGGCCAGGGCGAGGCAGACAACGCTTGACGCATTGCAGGCTGACCCCGCCATTGATGCCATCTTTGCGACCGACGAGTTCACCTCGCACGGTGTGCTCAGCGCCGCACGCACCCTGAAGGGAGCACGCCCTTTGACGATCATCGGTGTGCAGAATGATGGAGAGTCCAATGAGGCGCTGCGATCGGGTCTGCTGAGCATGGCCATTTCGTGCGACTCCGCCACCGAAGGGCAGTTGGCAATGGATGCCATGGAGAATGCGCTCCATAACAAACCAATGGAGAAACTGATTCAAACAGAGGTGCTGTCGTTCACGAAAGACAGTGCCGGCCGCACTACCGGACAGCGCTGACGCTCATCCCCGCAGGTGCTAAGACAGTGGTTCAACCTTCAGGTCGCGCCATGAGGCTTTGACGTAGTAGCTGCGCAAGCCAACCTGACCGTACACGGGATCGCAGGCCTGCTCCACATAGGAGAGCTCGACGTTCTCCTTGGTCTCGGTGTCCTCCGCGCGCGCATGGAACGTGCATGCCTTCGAGGAAAACGAAAGCCGGTACCAATGGCCGGTTCGCAACTCATGCGGGAACGGGGCTGTTGCGAGCTCTCGAAACCCGAACGACATCGTGCCGATCAAGAGCATGTGATCGTCAAGACGCAAGCCGGCGTAGTATCCCCGCAGCGCATCCACGCCGATCGCAGGGTCGAGCACGCGGAGCAGCAGCCCCGCATCGCCAAAGGTAGGATCCTCCGGCGCGGCATCGAAGCGCAGATCGGACGAGACGTCATACTCTCCCTGATCCAGGGGACCTGCGACGAGCTTGTCGCCGCGGCCATCGGCCCGATCGGTGTAGGTGCCGTCGAGCAGATGCCAATCGCCCCCGAACTCACGCCAACTGGACGCGTCCGCTTCATCGATGCGCGGAAACCGATGCCGCTGCCGGTGCAAATGCACGTAGAAAAACGCAAACAGGGCGCAGAGCAATCCACAGGATGCAACGATCCAGATTGGCTTCACCTTGGACAGCAATCCGCTTCCTCTTGTTCTTGCTTCCTGTTCTCTGCGGCTGAAGTATACCCTTCCTGAAAGCTGCAGAAGTGGATGCCGTTGGTTGAAGTCGTTTGCCACCGCAGGAGAACCAGACAGATGACGAAGAGGACTGGCTTTACGCGGCTCCTGCTGTTTCTCCTTGTGCTGCAGGGAACAGCGGCGCTGGGCCAAGAGAGCGCGGGCTACCGTGGGTTGCCGTTGCTTTCCATCCGCGAGCTGCTGGAAGGGCAACGGGCCGGCACGCATGTGCTTCTGCGGGGAGCCGTCACCTACAACGGCCAGGAGCTGGTCGTGCAGGACCAGACCGGAGCCATCGCCGTCAGCAGCTCGTCACCCGTCTCGGTCGCCCTGGGCGATCAGGTGGAGGTTCAGGGCGACCTGGTCAAGCGGCCAGCCATTCCCCTGGTGCGCAACGCCAAAGTCCGCATGTTGTGGGCGGGCTCCACACCGCTTCCGCTGGCCATCACGCCGGATGAGGCAGCGGAGGGCGCCTACAACGGCATGCTTGTGGCCATTGAGGGCAGGCTGATCAAGACCATCGCCGCCGGCAACGGTGCGCTCCGGCTCACGCTGGAAAGCGGCAACCAACTCTTCACCTGCACCACCGAAACCGGGATGTCGCCAGCCAGCTTCAGCCTCACGCCGGGCTCCGTTCTGCGCTGCACCGGGGTGCTGTCCTTCAATCAGCCGGATCGCGCCTTTGAATCCGGTACGTTTCTCGTTTTATTGCGGACGGGCGCGGACATCCATCTGCTGACACCGGCACCGTGGTGGACACCACGCCACCTTGTGCTGCTGTTTGTGCTTCTTCTGCCCCTGGCTGCGCTGGGATACCGTATGCACCTGCGCAACGTGGAAGCGCGCCTGACGCTCATTCTGGAGGAGCGGTCACGCATCGCCCGCGAGATCCATGACACCTTGGCGCAAGGTTTCGCGGGCATCGCCCTGCAATTGCAGGGGGTAAGC